>JAICEJ010000180.1 GCA_025924215.1 Candidatus Binatia bacterium | reverse complement strand
TGTAGAGCGCTTTGTTGAAACGGCCGCCGCCCGGCTTTAGGTCCGGTTGTTTTGCCGGAACCTTGGGGTGGGACGGCAGGTAGTTGACCTGTTGAAATACCCTTTGTCCTCGTTCGGACAGGATAAAATCCAGGAAAAGCATCGATGCATGCGGGTGTGGCGCTCGTGAGGCGAGGGCAATGGTATTGAGGGTTGCGGTGGCAGGCTCCAACGCCTGCCAATCCACCGGCGCTCCGGCGGTTTTGCTGATGTGAGCATGATGATTGAAAATATGCAGCGCGATCGGATACTCGCCAGCGATCACCAGGTCCAGTAGCTGTCGATTGCTGGCCGTGCTTTTGGCTATGTTCTGCGCTTTTAATTTTTGCAGATACGCCTTGCCGCCGCTCTCTCCCATAGATTGCAGGACGTTGCCGATAAACATCGGCGCGCCCGACCCGCGGCTGGTAGACCACATCATCTGGCCTTTCCAACGCGGGTTGAGAAGATCTTCATAGGTTTTCGGTACCTCATTGGGCTTGACCAAACGGGTGTTGTAGCCGAGCGCAAAAAAGTAGACGTTGGTCGATGCCCAATTGCCTTGGGGGTCTCTTGTTTCCGCCGAATGCTCGGCCAGATAAGGTGAATGGAAACGCTGTAAGAAGTTGGCGCGCCGTATCATCGCCGCGGTCACCGTTCCATCGAGCAAATCTACGTCGTAACGCTTGGCCTGATACTCGCTAAACATCCTTTGGACGATCCGTTCGGAATTGGCGCGGAAGAACTCGACTTGAATGAACGGGTACTCTTTCTCGAATGCTGCTGTAACCGGACGCACCACCTGATCGACGATCAGCGAAGTGTACCAGGAAATTTTTCCTTCTTTCTTCGCTCCTTCGACAAGAATCTTCTGCCGGTCGGGCTTGTTGAGCAGGGCAATCTCTTCCACCGACGCTGCGCGCGCGCTCGGTAGTGTGACGGCTGCGAACGTAATCCCCAGAACAAGGGTCGACGCCAGCAACTTGTTTGAGAGACGCGGATCGATCATCTTTACACCTCCTGCGAATGAGAGCGACGCGTTTTACTTGAGAATGTCTTTTAACTTGGCCACCACGTCCGGTTCGGCTCCGTAGATTTCCAGCACCGTCTTCTCGAGATCTTCGCCACTGAGCGGGCTCAAATCGAGCTTTGACTTGGTGGCGTCGGCGATGAATTCCGGATCTTTCATCGTATCCATAAACGCCTTGCGCAGAAGAGCGACGCGATCCTTGGGAGTGTCAGGCGGGAGGACGTAGGGCCTGGCCACGGGATTATAGTTGTGCATGCCGAGGTGAATCACCTTTCGGTCGAGCTCGGTTTTGGCATAGTCGATCACCCGGCGCACACTGGAAAGTTCTGGATGCGGCTTTGCAATCGCTTGAAGGATCATCAGCACTTCGCCGGCGTCTACCTCCTTGCGCCAGGTTGATTTGAACGACTCCCAGGCGCTCGTGAGGCCATCGATCTCGCCGCTGTTAAACGCCAAACGAACCTCCGCCGTTCCTTTATAGCCGGAGACTAGCTGAATCGGCGCGTTGATCGTCGCTATGGCGATTTTCGTGAGGTCGTCGGTGGCAGATCCGGCGCCGACTCCGCCAAACTTCACCATGGTTCTGGAAGCCAGCCACTTGTCGGCATTTGTGATGCCTGATCTCTTTGACACCGCGAGCATCTGACTGTCCTGTGCCGGCGCTCCGATATAGCCGAATTTTTTGCCGTCAAATTCGATCCCCGGCCTGCCTAAAACCTGTTGCAGGAACAAACCGCCGAGAAAATGACCGACGGTGAGACCGTCAGGCTTGGCAACTTTGTACACATGATTGGCTGCGATAAGACTTCCCGCTCCGACCATGTTTTCCACTACAACGGCAGGGTTTCCAGGAATATGCTTGCCGTAATGGCGCGCCACCGCGCGCGTATAGACGTCATAGCCACCGCCGGCTGAAAGACCTACGATGATACGGATGGTTTTGCCCTTATAGAACTGTTCTTGAGCCGACGCCTGCCCGGTCGACCACAAGCAAGCGAGCAAGCACAAAACAAGACGTTTCCCAGGCATTGCCCAGTCCTCCTCATTCCTCAGAGTTATCGCTGATTGGCCTGCGCATCAATAATTTTGCCGCTACCGCGAGGTCACTCGATTCAATCGCTTCGCTATTCAACCGTTCAATCGTTTCTACGTGATCTCCGGAGCTCTGCCGTCGAATAGCGCGAACGCGGTTGAATTTTGAACCGTTGAACTGTGCCCTATCGAGCGACAGAAATCTTTGGAGAGCTGTAGTTGAAACAAAAAAGGCTGTCAAGCTATGGGCACAACGCCGAAATCGGAAAAATGATTGGCTCAATTCGAGTCACTGGATAGGGGATCATCTCTGAGAGTGCAGCATCGTTGATCATTGAACGATGAGCTGCTCTGCCATAGGTATCGCGCGCCGCGATCACTATTAGTTTAGACGTTGTTACCCGGTTTTAGGCCGATGAAGTCATCCGCGAAGCAGACAATACAATCTTTGGCGGGAATCGTCAGGAGATGGTTTGTCGACCGAGCGGCAAACAATCTTGGTCGCGCCGTTTATATCAACGACAGTCGCTCGGTCGAGTCTTTCATTGTCGTGTATGCCGACCGGTCACTTCTGCGCATAGAGCTTCTTTATGAAACCGCTCTTGTCCAGTTCGGCCATGAGGCTAGGGTCCATGAACTCCTCCGGTTTGCGACTGCGAATCTCTGGCCTCGTCTGCGCGACATAGTCGTAGGTGGCTTCGAGCCCGTTCATGATCGGATAAGGCACGGATATGAAATCCTGCCGAAATATTTCGTACGAGCCTTCCAGAAGTTCCTGATCATTGGTGCGCAGATATTTGGCGAGAACTTTCATGCTGAAGTCCTTGTGTGTTTTAAAGTAGGCTATCGCTTCGACATGGGACCGGAGCATGCGCATCACTGTATCGCGGTCGTCTTGTAGAGTTTTCCGCCGGGTGACGACTGACATCGACGGGTAGACCACCTCTTTTCTGGCGTCCCAAAGGACGTGATAGCCCAGCCGCAGAGCCTGGGCATCAATCGGATACGACAGGTCCGCGGCATCTGCCCGGCCCGCCGACAGCGCCTGAAGCCGCTCCTGCGGCGTGCCAATGGACAGCCAGATAACGTCGCGCATCGGATCCATACCGTTCTTCCGGATGATGTACTTAAAAAGAAAATCGCCGAGAGAGCCTATGCTCGAAGTCGCGATCCTTTTTCCTTTGATATCCTCTGGGCGTTTAATTTCCTGCTTCACCAACAGTTTGCTCTGGACTCCCGGGACCGTATGAGCGATGTTCACCAGATCAGCGCCTGCGAGATTGGCCAGCATCACTTGTGGAACCGCAACCGGCGCGGCAAAGAGACTGCCGCCGAGAATCGCGCTCGACGTCTGGCCTGACCCTTTGACTAGAACCAACTCGACATCGAGTCCATGCTTCTCATAAATCTTCGCGTCTTTGGCGATCCAGGGAATCCAATTGGATGCCGATAAGGAGGTGACTCCCCAGCTGATTTTCTTCAATTGCTTATCTTGCGCCTCGAGCGAACCTATCCCGCCAAGCGCGATTGTCAGGAGCGCGATTAAGAATATTCTTCCTGCCAATATCTTCGCCATGCTTCACAACCTCCGAATTTAGCGCTCCAGTTCGCTCTATTTAGCGCCGCGCCGCAAACTGTTTGCTAAAACCGCTTTCTTCTATCTTCTTGAGAAAACTATGATCGTAGAACTCCTCAGGATTTGCGTTCAGCGCCTTGGGATTGCGTGTTGCTAAAAACTGCAGGACCGCCCTAATCCCGGCATTACTCGCATAAGGCATCACCGGCATCATATCGACATAATAATCGTAGCCTTCCTCGGCCCGGGATCGATCGCTAATGCGCATGTACTTCATGATTCCCGCGACCGTTTTTTCTTTTTGCGTCCGAAAAAAATGCAACGACTCGATGTAGCCTTTTAGAAATCCTTCCAGCGCGGCTGGATGAGCCTTGATGTAGGATCCAATGCCGGCGATGGAGGTTCCCGAATACTCGATATCGGTTTTACGCAGGTCGGAGAGTTCACGGAAGCCTTGCTGCTTGGCGACAGTGCTGTATGGCGGCGGCAAAACTGTTCCCGCCACAACGCTACGCGCCAAAGCATTGAAACGCCCCTGCTGGCTATCCGCGACGGAAATGAAAACGACGTCTTTATCGGGCACCAGTCCGTGGCTTTGCAGGTACAAACGCAACGCCGTGTCCGCCGATGCGCCGGTTCGAGTTCCGGTCACGATCTTGCCCTTGAGATCCTGCGGAGTCTTGACGTCAGGAGCGACCATAACCGAGTAGTCCAGTTTATTCGATTGGACGGCAAACATGGTGATATCGATGCCGCCGATGCGCGCGCCAATCGTCGCGGTGGAACCCGCTGCCAGAAGCTGCACCGAATTCGATGTAAGCGCGGCAATCGAATTCATGCCGCCGCCAAAATAAATTGGTTCCAGATCGATGCCGTGTTTTCCAAACAACCCGTGCTGAGCGCCGATCGGTATTACGCTTGAATTTACCGAAATCGAACCCAAAGCGACGCGCACTTTCTCCCGCTGCTGGGCATCGACGAGACTGGGAAACCACCATAGCGAGAGCACTATCGAGATAATAAAATGGCGCCGCAGAGCGACAATGGCTCTCCTTCCGACAAGAGAATTTGAAATTATGTTGCTATGGAGTCTCAACGGCATGACCTTCATTAGCTCACTCCTCGGCATATTGCTCTTTCAATTTTGCTACGACGTTGGCGTCTGCCAAGGTGGTGGTATCTCCCAACGCGCGGCCGTCGGCAATGTCACGGAGCAAACGGCGCATGATCTTACCGCTACGCGTCTTTGGCAGTTCGGCGGCAAAAAGAATCTCATCGGGCCTGGCAATGGGTCCGATCTTCTTTGCAACATGGCTCTTTAATTCGTCCATAAGCGAGTTGCCTCCGTTGACACCGGCTTTCAAAGAAACAAAAGCGCAGATTGCCTGGCCTTTGATATCATGTTCTTTGCCAATCACCGCGGCTTCAGCGACTTTTTGATGATCCACCAGAGCGCTTTCCACCTCCATGGTGCTGATTCGATGGCCCGCGATATTCATGACATCATCGACGCGGCCCAGTAGCCAAAAGTAACCGTCCTTGTCGCGCTTGCAACCATCGCCGGCGAAGTATTTTCCTGGAAAGCGGCTCCAATAATTCTCCACATAACGATCCGGATCGCCATAGATGGTACGCATCATCGCCGGCCAAGGTTTGGTTAGGACGAGATAGCCGCCTCCTCCTTTGGGAACTGATTTTCCATTTTCGTCGACGACATCGGCTTCGATTCCGGGAAACGGCAAGGTCGCGGAACCGGGCTTCAGCTTCGTAATGCCCGGCAAGGGTGTAATCAAAGGATGACCGGTTTCAGTTTGCCACCAGGTATCGACGACCGGACAGCGATCACCGCCGATATACTTATGGTACCAAACCCAGGCTTCGGGATTGATCGGCTCGCCCACGGTGCCGAGCAGTCGTAAGCTTTGAAGATTGTGTTTTGCCGGAAACTCCGTTCCCCAACGCATGAATGTGCGAATAGCAGTTGGCGCCGTGTGGAAAATTGTCACGCCATACTTTTCGACAAGGCGCCACAGGCGATCCTTGTCCGGCCAGTCGGGAGTTCCCTCGTACATGACTTGGGTCGCGCCATTGGCCATCGGTCCGTAGACGATATGGGTATGTCCGGTAACCCAGCCGATATCGGCGGCGCACCAGAAAACGTCGTCCTCTTTCAGGTCGAACACCCAATTGTTGATCAAGTTCACCCCGGTAAGGTAGCCGCCGGTGGTATGAACGATTCCTTTGGGCTTGCCGGTGGTGCCGCTGGTGTAGAGGATATAAAGTATGTCCTCGCTATCCATCTGTTCAGGCTCGCACCAAAGCGGCGCATCCGCCATCAGCTCATGCCACCATTGGTCGCGGCCGCTTTTCATCTGTGCCCCGGACTCGCGTCCAACTCGTTCCAAGACCACGACATGCTCGATGGAAGGCGTATCGGTCAGCGCCTCGTCGACATTTTTTTTGAGCGGCACAACGCTGCCACGACGATAACCGCCATCGGCTGTAATCAGGACCTTTGCTTGGGCATCATTGATGCGACCGCGCAAGGCTTCAGCGCTGAAGCCGCCGAAAACGACGCTGTGCGGCGCGCCGATGCGGTTACAGGCGTGCATGGCGATGACGAGTTCGGGAACCATTCCCATATAGAGACAAACTCGGTCGCCCTTGCGCACGCCAAGTTGTTTCAGGACGTTGGCGAATTTATTCACTTCGCGCCATACGTCGCGATAAGTCAGAACCCGTTCGTCACCGGGTTCACCCTCCCAGATAATTGCAGCTTTGTTTTTTCGTCCGCTCTTGAGGTGCCGATCCAGACAATTGTAGGAGGCGTTCAACTTGCCGCCAATAAACCACTTGGCCCACGGCGTGTTCCATTCCAGCACCTTCTTCCATGGCTTGAACCAGTCGAGCTCTTTGGCGGCCTTGGCCCAGAACGCCTGGGGATTCTTGCGCGCGGAATTAAAAACGCTCGCGTTTCTGAAGTTAGCTGTTTTTTTAAATTTTGGCGGCGGCGGGAAGTTCCGTTTTTCATTTAACAGAACCTCAATGGCTTTGTCTGCCATGTATGCACCCTCCTGAACGATATTTCACCGGGAGTGAAAAACGAACGGATTCTATTTGAGGTTCAGCGGCTTCGCAAGAGCCCAATCGAGTCAGATCGCCACTCAGGTTTACGATCGAGAGCGTGGAAGAACGCCAAGCAGTGCGGTTGGTTCAATCCGTCAGGCGCCATCTACGAGGCGATGACACGCAAGAAAATAATTGCACCGCAATGCGAGTGAGGATGAGCTTCGACTCGTCGTCGGAGCCAGCAACTGCTCGTCCCTAATCTCCGCGTTCTTAATCGCCGGTGCCGAACCGATTACGGCCAAGAAGCGTATAGAAGATTCCAACCGTGCCTCTATCCTGAATTCTGTTGCCTAGATCGCGAACATCAAAGTCACGCCGTGACAACTGATATCTTATCGAAACTGCATGCTCGCGATGAATGCGCCATGTGAGCGAGGCGTCTGCGCGTACGACATTGTCATGACGGACGCCGCTCCCGGATACATCAGCGACAAAAAACTCGCGGGCAGTCAAATCGATGGATGCCCGTTCGCCTAGGATCAATCGCAACGACAAAAGTGCCTGCGGCGCAACACCGTAGTGATTGTCGCGTTCATTGGAGATGCCGGCAATGTCGCTGACACTGGCGTAGCCGACCCCCAGGAGACCTGTTCCCTGCAGCGCCAGAGAATCGGAAACCCGCCACTCGCCGGTGGTGCCGAGCGAGAGTGCCGTGCTCGCCAGGCGAAAAATTTGCGGCGCCATGTAGCTATAACCGCCGTATAGCCCCCAAATCCCACGATAATGGTTGCCAATGTCATAACCGGTCCCAAACAAAAGCCCGTGTGTGGAAACGCTCTCGAAACCAATCGCGGTGGATGCCGCTGCCTGGAAACTGAAGTAATCAAACGGACGGTCGTATGTGTAGCCCGATTTCCCAGGCAAGCCATAATCGAGCGCCATATCAACGATACCTTCATAGCGGTCGATTTCTCCGGAGCTTTCGTGGCGGTCTTGCGTCGCCGAGACGACGCCGAGGTGCATCCGGCTGTAGTATTCCGGTTTTTTGCTCGGGAATATATCAGCGAAACGTTGATCGAAGGCGAGGCGGTTAAAGCCCACGGGCGGAGAGATGGCCGCCGCAACGATCTCCCGCCAGAAACGGGATCCTGTCCCCTGCTCTAGCCAGAAGTTGGAGATGCGGAACAACGCCTCCCCAAGGAAAGTGCCGCCGATTCCGGTGCTGATCTGGTCGTTTTTCGACGGCCGCGTGGTTTCCCCGGCTATCTCCCAGAATATGCTGCCTACGAAGGTGTAGGCCAGACCTTGCCAGTAATTCAAACCGGAGGCGCGGGCGAAACCATGGTACATCGATCCTTGATACGGATGCCCGAGCTGGTTGACCGTGAACTCGTCACGGTCCTCGTTCCAGCCGCGGTGCAAATTGCGTTTAATGGACGAGAGATCGACATCGTAATCGCAGCAGCCGAAGTAGGCGCGGTCGAACAGATTGAGCAAAACATCGAAGCCGACGATCTCCAGCGCCGGGATCAGATAGCTTTTTTCTGTTCCCCATTGCGGCGCCGTGAGATTGACGTTCGCCGCGGAAGGCGAAGGCGCGTTGATCGTTTGCGCCAGTAGGGATTTCCCGCTTTGGAGGAGAGGGGTGCCCGAGAGTCTGAGCTCCGGAGAAAGAGTGAAGCGTGCCTTGTCAAAGCTCGTTATCGGTTCAGAACGTTCTGTCAAAGCCGATCCAATTAGAGTGTTGAGACGGCCGAAATCATGAGGAAAAGCTGCGCCGGGCAACAAGATCAAAATGAAGACGACCGTAAAAATAATCTGCCGCGCTGTTGTGCTGACCCTGTGAGGCGCGCGGTCTGCCGGCTGGGATGAGTTGTCACTGCCTGTGACATGAGGAGTGGTCCTTAGGTTTTTAGCAGTTGATTGGCATCGAAGTGCCATCAAAGGATTCCCATCTTGCTTCCTTCGTTCGTTGCGCATTTATTTACCAAGCAAATAACTTCACGGGGGAAATCCTCCAGCTTAAACGGTGATCTGAATGCAGCTTTTTTTTTAAACAGAATCGAGCGCGCCGTTGTAATTCTATCATGCGGCCGGAACGGTGTACTGGCAGCGAATGACTGATAGTATACAGAAATACGCGCCGGTTCGCAGACTGCCAT
>JAICEJ010000179.1 GCA_025924215.1 Candidatus Binatia bacterium | reverse complement strand
GGTAGAGCAAAGATGAATACGGCAATACAGCCAATTAACCCGAGTACGGCGCGATTCAGTCGAGAGCGATGTCGCATCACGAATCTCCTCTCTATGTTCTTGGCCGCGGGCCAGCCGTAGGTTTTATTTTGGCGCTGTACAACAGCCGATCCGAGGGGTCAAGCGGAATCGTGAGTCACTGCAGCTACGGCAAACCATACTCTATCTCTCAGTTGTTTGGCTTTCTGATCGCTCGCACTAAGAACAAGCTCCAGCATCATGTGCTTGCCTACTTGCCGAGTTTCAAAACTTTGGCTATAAGGCCGTCGTATCAAATTGCCGCCCTCTAAGATCGGAGAATATTCAAATGGCGCAGCAGCCCTTCACGTGGCCGAACAAAGCCCGGCTCGCCTTTGTGCTCGGCATCGCATTTGAAGCCTGGGACCGAAGCAAGCCGACTACAGGTCGAGGATTGCAACGCGGCTCGATCCCCGCCAACGCGGTCTGCAGGCGCGATTACTCCACGGAGACGTTTCGCGAGTTCGGCGCCAAAGTCGGTTTGCGGCGGCTGCTGGATATCTGCGATCGCTACGATCTCAAAGTCAGCATGCCGATCAACGGCTTGACTTGCGAGTATTATCCGGAGCTGGTCAAGGAGGCGCACCAGCGCGGTCACGAGATGATTGCCCACGGCTGGGATCAGGGCGAATACCTCTACATGCTGACCCGCGAACAGGAGCGCGACAACATTTTCAAGACCGTGGAGGCGATTACCAGATTGACGGGCGAGCGGCCATCGGGTTGGTCATCTCCTGGCGTTCGTTCAACCGACAACACGCTCGAGCTCAATGTCGAGGCGGGTCTCCTATACAATTGCGATTATCACGATGACGAGATGCCTTATCCAAGAAAGATTGGTGATCAATTGCTGATGATGATCCCGCACCAGTACACCATCAACGACCACCGCATGGAGGAGGAAGGGACGCGACACGACTTTTTTGATAAGTTCAAAGACGAATTCGATTACCGCTACGAAATCGGCGCGGACAATCCGACGATGATGAACGTCATCTCCCACGCTTATTTGAGCGCGCGCATTCCTGTCATAGATACTTTCGAACAAATCATCGCGTATGCCAAAAGGCATCAAGATGTCTGGTTTGCCCGGCGCGGCGATATCGCCGCATGGGCGAGAAAGTATTTTGAGGAGAACTAGGCTCTCTAGCTCGATGGTAACGACTCAGCGGCCAGGCGGATCCTCGTGCTCGTGTCCATAAACGTGATCGAGAATTCCGCCCAACACGAACACGATCAGGAACACGGTCTCTGGATTCGCCTTACACCTGCTCTTGGACACCGAACCGTTTGCCGACGGTTTGTCCTAACAAAACGAGAACGATCAATAAGCCAAAGATCAGCACGCCGAACGCGCTGAGCTGTGGAAACGAACCGTTTTCCCAGAGATCGTAGATGACGACTGCCGCTGTTCGGTTGGCCGATCGCGCCAGCATCAGCGCGATGGTGAGCTCGCGGTAGGCGTGCACCATCACCCAAAACCAGCCGGCCATCAATCCCGGGCGAAGCAGCGGCAGATAGATCCGCCGAAAATTGCTCCACCAGGTTCCTCCGGCTACTGCCGCGGCCTCTTCCAGCTCGCTATGAATCTGCAGCATCGATGTCGACACGAAGCGCAGCGCCACCGCCATATACCGCGTGACATAGGCGAGACAGATGATGGTGAGCGTGCCAAGGACAGGCAACGGAACCAGCAAGTAAAACCACAAAAAAGCGGTGCCCAGTACCACACTCGGAATGGCAACGGGTGCGAAACCGAAAAAGTCGATCAGCTTTCGGCCGCGTAGGCGCGTCTTGTGGACAAAATAACTCATGATCGAAACCAGAAGCATGACCGCCGTCGCCGAGGCCAGTCCGACCAAAGTGCTGTTCCACATTGGGTCCAACGAATAGACGGGATCGCGAAGGATCTCGTGATAGTTGTTAAGACTCAAATTGTGCAACACCGCGAGGGAAGGCGGCTGATAGCGCCGCAACAGCGAGGCGTAGAGCATCACCAGAAACGGCAGCCCGGTGATTAGAAAAACCAGTAACAGGCTCAGCGCGCAGGTAACATAGCGCCAGCGCCCCAAATCGATGCGACGCGGCCGAAAGTCTTTGCCGGTCACCGTCTGGTAGCGCTCGCCATGGCGCACAAGCCGAAAGTAAATAGCCAGGAAAACCGCGCACAAAAACAGGATCGCGATGGAATAGGCGCCGGAGAGCCCCCAATCCGTCGGCGTTCTGGAAGTGTTGAAATAAATTTCAGTAGTATAGACTCTGATCTGGGCGCGCCCGCCGAGTAACAGCGGCACTTCGAAAGTCTCGATCGTATAGATCAACAGCAGCATGACCGCTGCGCCCACCGCCGGCAGTATCAACGGCAGAGAGATTCTTCTGAGCGTCGACCAGTGCCCCGCGCCGGCAGCGCCTGACGCTTCTTCAAGACGCGGGTCCATGGATTGAAGTGCGGCGGAGAGAAGCAGATAGGCAAGCGGGGTCATCTCCAGCGAATGGACCCAAACCATTCCCCAGAAAGAGTACACGTTCAGTATCCCTTTAGTGCCGGTGATTCCCGCTAGGGCGTGGTTCAGAACGCCGATACTTGGGCTCGCCAGGAGGATCCAGGATACGGTGATCAAGATGCCGGGAATGATAATTCGCCCGAGGGTAATGACACCGATCAGTCGGGCCAAAGGAGTATTGGTCCGATGCACTACCCAAGCGAGAAAAGTTCCGAAGGCGAATGAAGCACCAGTGGAAGCGAGAGCGAAGTAAAGGGTGTTCCAGGTCGCCTGCCAAAAATCTCCTGAACCGAAGGCTCGAGCATAATTAGCCAGCGAGAAACTCAGCTCAAAGAATCCCGTCTCCCCAGGACGTTCGACCTTGAGACTGGTCCAAACGACCATCAGCAACGGAATGACGACCTGATAAATCAGGATGCCAACAATGAGTGCTAACGCCAGCTTGCCGCTGTCTAACGAAAGCCGCCGCACCATCACTGACGAGCCGGTCCCATATCAACCGATAGTCGATGGCAGGTTTATTTTTTCTTTCCGATGTGCTGGTTCCAATAGCCGTGCAAGCGATCGACGATCTCGTCGCTGACATAGCCGAAAGTGACGACATTGATATTGTCCGGCAGATAGGGATGCTTGCCGATTAGCGGGCCGCGAAACTCAGCGGCGATATATTTTTGGCTTTCTTCGGAAAGCGTCCAATCGCTGAACAGCGCCGCCGCGTGCGGACTCTGAGTATTCTTGTTGATGATCATCACGCCGGCGTAGGCCAGAATCGGCGCGGAATAAACGATCGCGTAAGGGGTCTTGGGATCCTTTTTCTTTTCCTCCGCGCCGACGTAAAGGAAGTTGTCGCCCTGGACTGCATGGTCGCCGGAAAGCATCAGATTCATCCGTTGCGTGTGACCCCGCTGAATGATCGGTTGATTTTGCCCCATGCATTTGAGCCACTCCTGAAATTTCTCCTCTCCCATCAAGACATAGAGTCCGACCATGAAGCGGGTCTCGGGAGGATCGAAGGAGACCTGACCTTTGTACGCCGGATTACAAAGATCCTGCCAGCTCTTTGGCGCCTTCTCCGGCGGGATGAGATTCGTGTTGTAGGAAATGCCATGCTCACTCCAATAATACGGCACCCACCGGTTTTGCTTATCCAGAAAACCTTGAAATTGCTTGCCGATTCTGCTCGTGGCCGGGGTTGGATAATCGGCGAGCAGGTTTTGTTTCAGAATGACCGGCAGGTCGGGTACGGCAAGACTAATACTGTCGGTGAGATGGCGTCCTGCGGTTTCCTCGGCGATGAAGCGCTCCGCTGCATCTTGAGAACCCATATCGGCCATCTCGACTTTGATAAACGGATAGCGCTTCTCGAACAAACGGACATGCTCTCGCGCGAGTTTGCCTCTGAACGTATGAATGAAGTTGAGCTTTCCCTCCTTGCGTGATCCTTCTTCGAGGCGTTTGAGGCGCTGATCCGGCTTCAACTTGGCAAGTTCTGCAAATAGCTGTTCCGGAGATTGGGCAGCGGCGGCGTATAGAAAATCAACCGAACTCACCGCCAATACGACACACACCACGAGAGCCAGCTTCAAACAATTCACGACCCGTTTCATAGTAGTCCCTTTTCCTCGGAAGCAGCCGTCTCAACTGCGTTGGCCAATCAGAAGGCTTTGATATATGTCAGGCGATGATCGAATTTCAAGCTGAACGTTGGCAATGATGATGGCTGGAATTCTGCTGCGAACACGGCGCATGAGAACGCAGACTTTAAGTCATCACAGCCCCTGGGCTGCTGCATGGCGTCCCGCCAAACGGGAAAAAACCACGTTACGTGTCTGCCCAGTGCAAGATGGATAGTTGTGAAAGAACAAACCGACGATATCACCCGAGGCGTAGAGGCCGCGGATCGGATTGCCGGAGGTATTGAGCACCTGGGCGCTCTCGTTGATCTGCAGGCCGCCAAAGGTGAAGGTAATACCGCCGGTGATTGAATACGCCCAGTAGGGGGGCTGATCGAGAGGACTTGCCCAATTGGATTTCTTTGGTGTGATGCCTTCGGTGCATTTGCCGTCCAACTTAGTCGGATCGAACGGAACATCCTTGCGCACAGCGTTATTGAACTCTTTTACCGTGTGATCGAGCACGGCTCGTTCAACACCGATCTTGCCCGCCAGTTCATCGATCCTATTTGCGACAATCGGTGTGGAAAACTCATATCTGGTGCCGAGCAATGGAATGGTTTTCTGATCGTAGATCTGATACGCCACCGCTCCTGGCTGGCCGAGCACCGCCCAACCGGTCTTGGCATAGGTGTATGAGTGGCGCGCCTCGCCTTCATCGAAAAACCGCTGTCCCAATGAATTCACCGTAATGCTGTAAGGATAACCGTAGCGATTGGCCTTGCTGCCGATCTCCACGTCCGGAAAAGTTGAGTCGATAGGCGTGGCGTGGGCGCCTTGCCAGTGTCCCGAGGCCTTGCACCCCAAGGCTAACGCCATCATCAGCACCTCGCCGGTGTCATGGCGGCTGCCGCGCACTTTCATCAGATCGGCGTTGGCGCCGAGATAGCGCGCGCGCATTTCAGGATTGGCTTGAAATCCGCCGGCGCAAAGTATCAGCGAACCAGTATGGATGTCGTATTCTTCGTTGGCATCCGACACCGCGACACCTTCCATGCGCCTGTCATTGCCGATCAACTGCTTAACCCGCGATTCATAGCGAATCTCGATCTCCATCCGCGTCGCGATCTCGCGCCATTGCATCAATTGGCCCAATCCGCCGCCAACACCGCCAACCGGATGGATCACCAAGCCCGGCTCAAAATAGTAGCGGCCATCGATCATAACATGGCTGTCGATCTCCCATTTGATCCCGAGCTCGCGCATCCAATGCATTGCGGCGTTGGACTGCTGCACCATCACATCAGCAAGCTCCTTATTGATTCGTCCACGGGTTACCCGCTGCAAGTCGGCGGTGAACTGCTCGGCGGAATAGGCAGGCAGGTGCAGCTTCTGAAACGTCTGGTCATCGAGTTCCGGCAAGAATCGACGCACCTCATCGGCGCCGGAAAATACCCAGCGAAAGCCAGTATGTGAAAAACGCGCGTTGCCGCCAAACTCGGGTTCCGGCGCTTTTTCCAACATGACGACTCGAGGCGCGCCCGCCTGTTTTGCCGCCACCGCGGCTTCGAAAGCGGCGCTACCGCCGCCGACAACAACGACCGGTATGGTTTCAGTTCTCATCCAGGATTACGCCTGTCCAAGGTAGACGAGTCCAGCTAACTGGTGGCGGAACAGGCGGCCACCGGTTTGAAGCCGACCCCTAACAAAGGCGCTCTAACTAGCTTTGTCCTTAGTCTCCCCCAGGGGAACGACATTGGAAAAGCCGTGCTCGGAAATGTCGAAGTAGTTGCCGTCCGGATCGGAACCGCGAGTTTCTGCGTAGGGACGACCATTGGGCCGCGGCTTTGGCAGTTTGTTGGGATTTACCTTCCTCAGTCTCTCGACGATCTTTTCACCGTTCTCAACTTCGAAACCAAAATGATAAAGACCGTTCGGCGCCTGCTGCTCGTGATTAGGTAATATCGCCAAATTGAAATAGCCGTCGGTGAGAAAGATCGCGCCGCCTTCGTTCTTGTCCTTGTGCAGCACCTGCATTTCGAAAACATCCATATAAAAAGTCGCGAGCTTGCCAGTGTCTTCCGTGCGAATAGCAAGATGTTTCAGTTTCGGCATGGTTCCAATCCTCCTATGTACTATGACGAATCAGTAGCTTTTTGTCCTGCCCGATCACAGACCTTGCGCCGCCGCGTGCCTGCCGGCCAGGCGTGAAAAGACCACGTTCCGCGTCTGACCTGTGCATGAGGGATAATTGTGGAAAAATAATCCGAGAATATCGCCGGACGCAAACAGGCCACGTATCGGCCGTCCGCCTGTGTTCAGCACCTGCGCCTGCCGATTTACTTCGAGCCCGCCGAAGGTGAAGGTGATGCCGCCGGTCACAGGATATGCGTGGAATGGCGGCTCGTCGATGCGCAGGGCCCAATTGGATTTGCGCGGTGTGATTCCTTCAGTGCAGCGGCCGTCGGCACGGGTGGCATCGAACGGGATTTCATCGCGCACTGCCCGATTGAACTCGTCCACCGTGTGTCTCAGGATCGCGGCATCGATGCCGATTTTCGGAGCGAGCTCCGAGATGGTTGGCGCTTCAACGGGAACAGCAAACTCATAGTAGCTCTTGTCGCACAGCGCAACGCCTTTACGATCGTAAATTTGGTACGCGACTCCGCCGGGCTCGCCCAAAACCGCCCACCCGGTTTTAGCATAGGTATAGGAGTGATGCGCCTCGCCTTCATCGAAGAAACGCTGTCCCAGCGAGTTCACGGTGATGCCGAACGTATAGCCGTAACGATTGGCTTTGTTGCTAAGTTCCACGTCCGGAAATGTCGCGTCGATCGGTGTGGCATGCGCCCCCTGCCAGTGACCGGACGCCTTGCAGCCTAAAGCGAGCGCCATTTGCAACACCTCGCCGGTGTCATGGCGGCTGCCGCGCACCTTCATCAGATCTGCGTTGGCGCCCAAATAGCGCGCGCGCATTTCAGGGTTGGCCTGAAACCCGCCGGCGCAGAGAATCACGGCTCCGGCGCGCAACTCGTATTCTTCACCGGAATCCGACACGCGTACGCCTTCGATATGGCGGTCATTGCCCAAAAGTTCACGCACCCGAGAGTCAAAATAAATTTCGATTCCCATGCGGCTAGCGATAGCGCGCCATTGATTGAGTTGACTGACGCCGCCGCCGACTCCGCCGGTGGGGTGAATCACGATACCGGGTTCGAAGTAACGTTTGCCGTCGATCTCGACCGAGCCGGCCGGCTCCCACTGGATTCCGAGTTCGCGCATCCAGTGGATCGCTCCGTTAGACTCGTTTACCAGCACTTCGGCTAAATCCTTATTGATCCGTGCTCGGGTCACACGCAGCAAGTCGGCAGTGAAATGCTCGGGAAGGTACCCGGGTAGTTGCAGTTTGCTAAAGCTTGCCTCATCCATGTCGGGCAAAAACCGGCGGATCTCATCAGCGCCTGAATAGACAAAGCGGAAGCCGGTATGAGAGAAGCGAGCATTGCCGCCGAATTCCGGCTCGGGCGCCTTTTCCAACATGATCACCGACGGCGCGCCCGATTGTTTGGCGGCGACTGCCGCTTCGAAAGCTGCGCTGCCACCGCCGACGACAACTACCGAAGCATGCTTATTTGTCATAGGAGCGTTTGCGACGGATTTCGAGTCGGTCTTGATAAATTGAGTTAACGCTTGGAGACACTTTGAACGAAGCCAGAGCTATCGAGTTTTCTGATGAACGAGTCATCGACGACTGTGTCGATCTTGACGCCGGCCAGTTTCGGATTGATGGTGGTGAGCAATCCGTGCAGGCGGTGCATTCCTTCCAATGACGGATAGGGTACCCGTTCATAAGAATTGATAACCGAGTGATAAGCTTCATCGGCGTCGCTCGGATTCGAAAGCCGCAAATTCGAAGCGATCGTGCGTGTTACGGTTTCTTTGTTGGTGGGATCAAACATGATCGCGATGGCCTCGACAATGGTCTTAGCGTACGCGTCTACAACCTGGGGTTTGGTCGACGCCAAGCGGCGTGTAGTAACGAGCATGGTTTGCGGCATCGTCACTCCCGAGCCTTTGAAATTGAACAGCACCGGGTAGCCCTTCTGGCCGTAGAGATCGCCCACCGAGCCGTTCAGTGTCGTCGCATCGATACTGCCGCTCTCGAGCGCGAGCCGGCGGTTGATCTCCGTGCCCGAGATCGTCAGAAAAGCGATCTTGGCTGCATTGGGATCGAGCGCCAAGTGCTGCAATGCCAGTAACGAAACCAAATGAGATGTAGAGCCGGGGCCGCTGATGGCGATCCGTTTACCGCGGAGATCTTCCTTTTTCTTGATCTCCGGTCTCGTGTTTAGACGATAATCGAGTTTTTGCGCGAAATTGGCTATGCCGATCACATCGGTGCCGCCTACGGCAGCGTTTACCAAATGTCCCGGACCGATCACCGCCATGTCGATCTCGCCTGCGACCAGCGCGGAAACAGCCAGCGGCGAACGCGGCATTAGAATATATTGGACATCCAATCCGTACTTCTTGAAAAGGCCACGATCTCTAGCGATCCAGACCGCGGCCATGCTTTCGCTAGTGATGCTCGAAGAGAAATTCGATTTAATTTGGGCGGGCGACTGGGTCGGCAAAAAGCCAGCGGCCAAGGCAAAGATAAAAAGAAGTCTCCGATGGGAGAGGGCCATCGAGATGCTGCCTCCGTCTAAGTCAAACGGTCTTAGTTCGGCTTCTTTTCGCCGACAGGTTCAACCGTCAGGAATCCATGCTCGGATATGTCGAAGTAATTGCCGTCAAT
>JAICEJ010000178.1 GCA_025924215.1 Candidatus Binatia bacterium | reverse complement strand
ATCCGTCAAGCCTGAAAGGCTAAACGTAGTCAGCACCGTCGCGCCGATCACCAGTATCGTCGAGAACATCGGCGGTGATAAAATTGGTCTCACCGGAATCATTCCCGAAGGAATCAATTCTCATACGTTTGAGCCCGTACCGTCAGACGTCAAGTTACTTGCGCAGGCGGACCTGCTCGTCGCCAATGGACTGGATCTGGAGATTCCGACGCTGAACCTGGCGCGGGCGAATATGAAAAAAGCCGTCGCACTGCTTCTTCTCGGCGAGAAGACGATCAGCAAAAAGGAATATATTTATGATTTCAGTTTTCCCAAAGAGCATGGCCATCCAAATCCGCACCTGTGGCTCAACCCTCAGCACGCCATGCGTTACGCTACTCTGATTCGCGACGAGTTGATTCGCCTCGATTTCAACAATAAGAGCGCCTATGAAGCAAATGCGGCTGCGTTCTTGAAGAAGCTCGAGGCGCTCGACAGCGCAATAGAGGAATCGGTTAGGACGATACCCGAAAGTAACCGGCGCCTGCTCACGTATCATGATTCGTGGCCGTATTTCGCGCGCCGTTATGGCTTTCAGATTATCGGCGCGGTCCAGCCGTCGGATTTCTCCGAGCCAAGCCCTAGGGAGGTAAAAAGGCTCATCGATCAGATCAGAAAAGAAAAAGTCGCTGCCGTCTTCGGATCAGAAGTTTTTCCCAGTCCGGTGCTCGAACAGATAGCCCGGGAAGGCAAAACCCGCTACATCGATAAGCTCCGGGACGATGAACTACCCGGCAAGCCGGGCGATGCACGGCACTCTTACATAGGCATGATGCTCGAAAATCTCTCCATCATGTTTGAAGCGCTCGGAGGTTCTGCCGAAGCATTAAAGAAGGTCGATCCCTCACCCGTGGCAGGCTCCCACGCCAATTACCGGCGGAAGGATTAAAAAAGGTCGACGCATGAACCCGCACGACCACCGGCCCGGGGACCCGCAGAGTCTCCATCCTCCAGGCGTTGAGGAACGCGTTGCCCCCTCGTCCAGTACAGTCCCGTTGATTGAATTGGTCGAAGTCAGCAGCGCCTACGGGTTAACGACCGCGCTGGAAAACGTATCGCTCAAGATCTGGCCCGGACAATTCATGGCGATCGTCGGGCCCAACGGCGGCGGTAAGACGACTCTCTTACGAACAATCCTGCGCATGCTGCCGGTAACGGCCGGGAAGGTACTCAGCCGCGGCCGCGAATTGAAGCGTTCGGCGCTGCAACGCATTGGCTATGTGCCGCAGCTTGAAACAATTGACTGGAACTTTCCGATCACAGTTGAAGAGGTCATCTCCATGGGTCTCTTCAATCGGCAACGTTGGTTTGGGGGTACGGGGGAGAACGAGAAACGCAAGCTGCGTGACATTATGGAACGCCTGAACCTGACTGCCCTCGGTCGCCGCCATATTCGCGAGCTATCGGGCGGGCAGCAGCAGGCTGTGTTTATCGGGCGCGCGCTCCTCGGGGATCCCGCATTGATCCTCCTTGATGAGCCCGTCTCAGGCCTCGATATGCGTTCTCGAGATGATGTGATTCACTTTCTGCACGAGATCAATCACCAGGGTGTCGCCATTGCGATCACCGCGCATGATCTGAACTGGGTTGCCGCTCACCTGCCCTGGGTGGTGTGCCTGAATCGCCGGCTCATTGCTGAAGGGCAGCCGCAGAAGATTTTTAACCCCTCGGTTTTGACGGAGACATACAGCGGGGAAATGGTGGTGTTCAACCATGACGGCATGGTCATGATCGGCGAACGACCTCACGCGCCGCACACTTAAGCAATGACCTATTCAAAACGCTCCAGCCGTTCCAACGACGTAAGGTCCTAAACGAATTTCAACGTCTGGAATGATTGAGACTTTTGGAACGATTGGAACATGTCTTTATTCATTCCCTTTGAATACGAGTTTTTTCGCAACGGCTTCATAGCCGCGGTCCTCGTCGGCGCGCTCTGTGGTTTTATCGGAGTTTACGTAGTGTTGCGCCGCATGAGCTATATCGGCCATGGCCTTTCCCACGCGATTTTTGGCGGCGCCGTGCTGAGTTATGTCATGAATATCAATTTCTTCCTCGGCGCAGGAGCCTGGGCGTTATTGGCAGGCCTGCTAATTCATCGCATCAGCCGGCGACGTTGGGTGGGCGCCGATGCCGCTATCGGTGTCGTGACAACGTCGAGCTTTGCTCTCGGGGTCGCCATTGTTTCGACCTACCGCAGCTTCACCCGAAATATCGAAGCCGCGTTATTCGGGAACATCCTCGGCATTACGACGCGCGACCTCTGGATTATCCTTGCGATCTCGCTGCTCGTTGTCTGCGCTCTTTTCGTCATGCGCCGTCAGCTGCTGTTCACGACGTTCGATCCGGAAGTCGCCTCAGCCTATGGAGTTTCCACCGATACCATCGACCGGCTTTTTGTCGTGCTGCTCGCCGTTACCGTTCTAGCATCAACCCAAATACTCGGCGTTACACTGGTAGCGGCGGCTATGGTCACTCCCCCCGTGATCGCCCGCTATCTCACGCACAACTTCCACACATTGCTCATCGTGTCACCGGTGCTTGGCGCTTTCTGCGGCGCCGCAGGTATGTTCTTAAGTTACTATCTGGATATTTCTTCGGCAGCCACGATTGTGTTGACGGCGGCGGCGCTCTTCATCGTCGTGGAGCTCATCATCATTACGCGTGACCAATTGACGACGGTCCAACGGTAATCCATGTTCGAAAGCCGGAATGAAAAAATAGACGGCGGACGTGGAAAGCGTTCGGCATCGATCCCGCGGCAACACCCATTCAAATCACTGGGACTTTTCATGATCGCGAGCTTTGTTTTGGCGGGGGCGGAGGTTGTTCTGGCGGGTCGGCCCCTGCTGGTGGATGACGCGGCTCCGGTAGCTGTAGGCCATGTTGAGCTGGAGATCGGCTTATCCCATACGCGCCTACGCGGAGGCGGCCGTCAACAGGCTTTGCCAACGATAACAATGGCGTACGGTATCATCGACAGGATCGAGATCGGTCTTGGCATTCAGCGGGTCAATCATGATCAAGGAGGAGACGCGCCTGTAAGAGGATTTGAAGATCTTCATCTCCTAACGAAATTCAGCGTCATCGAGGAAACTGAAGTTATGCCGGTCGCCGGCTTTTCCCTAGATGTGAGTGTACCAACGGCAAACAAAGCTAAGGGCCTATCAACGGGCAAGTCAGATCAAGCGTTCACCTTGATCATGTCCAAAACTCACGGCCTGACGGGATTGCATCTGAATCTCGGATATCTTCTGGTTGATAGCCCACGCGGCGCAAAACTCAAGAATCGTCTACGCGGCGGGTTGGCAGCTGATTACGGAATTCATCCGGCAATCGCTCTCGTGGGTGAAGTGTTTGGCTCTTCGCGCGCCAGCAAAGGTGAAAAGAACGAGGCGGCGTTTCAGCTCGGCGTGCGCTACGCGCTCAGTTCACGTTTGGTGCTCGATGTCGCCGGGGGTAGAAGCCTGCGCTCCTCGGGCGCTAGCGTTCACGGTACCGCGGGGCTAACTTGGACCATTGATATCGCGAATTATCCGAAAAGCGGAAACTGATCTCCGACACCCGCGACCGCCGCAGATCTCCCCACCGAGATCGGGATTGATTGACCCCTCGTTATTGCGCTAAGGTTCTGCGGGTAAGAGCTATGCAAGCCTTCGTGCATACAGCGTCACTCAAGGTACGAGGCAAAACACACCTTGCGCTCGCCGCGGCGTTTTTGTTTTTCGTACTCTATTCCGCGCCGCATCGGGTTCATCACCTGTTCGAAGAGCTCGGCGTTTCACCTAAAAGCAGCGATGATGCGGCTAACCCAAACGCCCCACATGATCACCCTACTCAAAACTCAGCGCATGACAACGCCGGCCATGAACACGATCATAGCTCCGGCGGTTCCGCCAAAGCTGACTGCGTGGCGCAAGCCGTCGCTCAAAATTTCCATCTTGCGCCGGCACAGGCAATAGAAGTTAGCTATCCAAAACTCGAGTCGGAAACTCAACCGGCTGATACGCTCACGTGGCATTATCATTTCCGTCCTTCTCCTTTCTCCCAACGCGCGCCTCCTCCGGCCTAAACTGCAGCTTTCTCGTTCCTATAGCCGACAGTCATCACCAGGATTAAGCCTAACCGGCTTGGATACCCTGATGCTGTACTATTTCGTCTAATTAGAGGTCACATGAGAGAGAAAACAGTTTTTCTTCGGCGGAACGAAGGCGCGAGCCTCCGAGTCTCGCTTTTGTTGTGCTTTGTGCTTGTTACGTGCAGCGAAATTGCCCATGGCGCTGGCGCGGGTCCCGTCAAAGCTTTAGTCTTTGGCGCAGAACAAAACTTGGGCAAGATCGAAAAGAATCCATCAACTCCATTTCTGCGCTACAGCCCGGATGGACGGCTCTATGCGGTTTGGACTGAGGACCATGATACGCCGTGGTCCCCAGCAACATCGCCCGCTCAACACCAACACGGCATGGGGGATCGTGCGCCATCACCGATGCGCAATGCGTTACTCGCTTATTCAACCGATGGAGGAAAATCCTGGTCAGCACCTAGGCGCATCAACGATGCGGTCGAAGCGGTTCAAGGCGAAGAGAACGGGCCGAAAATCGTCTTCGGCCCGGAGAATAGAGCTTACGCAGTTTGGTCCATTCCGGGCGACAAAGGGGATAAAACGCGCGCCAACATCCGCTTTGCCATGGACGAAGGCAAAGGCGGTTTCACTCCTGCGAAAACGTTAAACGAGGTAAAGGATGCCGCGCGCTTCCCTATTCTCGAGCTCAGCCCCGACGGGAATCTTCTGATTGCCTGGATCGACCGCCGCATCGACAATCCTAAGCCCCGTCAGCTGTATCTGATGCAGCTCCATCCGAATGGCAAGGAGCTTACGAAAAATTATTCGGCAGGTGAAGGTCTCTGCGAATGTTGCAAGCTCGGTGTTGCTTCTGCGGATGGGGGCAAGACAGTTTACCTAGTCGATCGGCAAGTGGACGATAATCAAATTCGCAATCATGTGTTGCGCAAGTCGATGGACAGGGGCAAAACCTTCGCCGCGCCTGTAGTGATCAGCGATGATGGCTGGCAAGTTCCCTCCTGTCCCCACTCCGGTCCGAGCATCGGACGAGACTCTCGCGGGTGGCTGCACGTGACATGGTTCACGCTCGGTCGGACGGAACGTGAGGCAGGAATTTATTACAGCGTTTCTAGTGATGGCGGTAAAAGCTTTCAAGCACGGCGGCTAGTGCACGCAAACACGGCTCCGGAAATTCTCTATTCCACGTTGGCCGTAGGCAGTGACGACACGGTGTACCTGGCCTGGAGCAATCTCGATAACAGCAGCAAAGCGCAAGTTTTTCTGCGCACTCTATCGGATGATGGCCGCTCCTGGGGACCGATTCAGCAACTGAGCAATGCCAAAGGAAATGCCGGCCGGCCGGTTTTGGCCGTGTCAAAAAATCAGCTGCACGTTGCCTGGACGGAGATCCATGGCGAGGAATCACGAGTTGTCCTCAGAAGCGCCATGGTGTCAAAATGAAAACGAAAAGTTATCCGCTATGAGGCTGCGTGCCGGTAGAGCATGGTTATGCGCAGTCGTTCTTGCATTTGCACTGCTGCCCGAGGTCGGACGAGCACAGCACGCTCATCCTTCTGTCCAAACTGCTGCGCCTATGGTTGGCGCGGCGGCGATTCCGTTTGAACTTAAGACGCTCGATGGAAAACCGATCAGCCTGACAGGTTTCCGCGGCAAGCCGTTGGTGCTGAATTTCTTTGCTAGCTGGTGCGATCCATGCCGGGAAGAAATGCCGCTTATCAATGATCTAGCGGCAAAGGCGGCAACTCACGATTACAGCGTCTTGGCCGTGGCGGTTGAGGATAGCCGCTCGGCCGTGACACAATACGCAAAAGAGTCTAAACTTATTTTTCCTATCGCACTGGACTTGAATAGCACGGTGAAGCGGGCCTATCGGATCTTTGGCCCGCCGGCGACCTTTTTTATTGACCGCCAAGGCATTATCCGCGACATCATCATCGGCCCACTCACGCCGGAACGGGCATCCACAGCGCTCGCGAATGTCGGTTTACGATGATGATTCTTTACTTACGGCTGCTCCGTGAGCGGTTGTCCGAATTTGCGCAGTGGTGAGCCAAAGGAGATATAAATGCAACAATCGATTTACCGCACCGGAAAAGCGCTCATTGCCGGCGCCATCATTATGGCAAATCTTTTTTTTGGTGATGATTTTCTCGCAGCCCAGTCGGGTCACCAGCATCAAGACGGGCCGACAAACCGGTCGGACAGAGCCAGCCAAGGCGGCAAGCTATTGGCGGCCGATGGCGCCAGCGTGAAAATATTGTCCCCCACAAAAGACCAGATTTTTCGCAAAGACCAAATTCCCTTGGAGTTTAAACTAGTCAAAGGAAAACGGGGCCACCATGTGCATGCTTATGTGAATGGCGAATTGATGGGAATGTTCAACAGCCAAAAAGGGACACTCACCGGGATTAAGCCTGGGAAATACATTTTGGAACTACGTGTCGTTGCAGAGGACCATAAAAGCGAGTTGGACGCCATTGATCAAGTCTCCTTTATCGTCAAATAGGCTTTCCGAATGAGATCAAAATTGCACGCAAGACAGATTTCGCGTTTCTTTCCTACGGTTCTTACTGTACTGCGCAAGGCTCTCGTCGTATTGATCCTGTTTGCTCCGACGGCTTTAATTATAGTTCACTTACATGACCGAGGCCGTCGACAAACCGAAGCGAACGACCCGCTAGCGGTAATCCGCTCTTATCTAAAGGCCACTTATGCGCGCGATTATCGAGTCGCTTATCGCTATATCTCAGCGGCGGACCAGAGAGTTCGCGATGAAAGAAGTTATGTTCAAGGGCAAGAAGAGTTTACCGGATTCACAGCTCGGCTAGCCGGTACACTCGCGGATTTCATGGACTTGAAGCCTATCGACCAATCCATCGAGGGCGATCGATCAAAAATCAATGTCGAGTACTCTGTACCGGCGTCCGAAGATGTTTCGGCGCTGGTATGGGACTGGAATTCAGAAAAGCTCAATTCACTTTCGACCCGGGAGCAGGCCCTATTGCTTGATGCGCTGGCTGAGCGAAAGCGAAGCGGCAATCTGCCAAGGATTAAGGGACATGAGACATTCGAGCTCATTCGAGAGGGAAATGCCTGGAAAATCTTTAACGACTGGGCCGGCGGAACGAAGGTCAAGGTGCATACGGTCTTGGCCGAAAGATCACACGTTGAGATCAAACTTTTACAGCAAGAAATTATCACCCGAGGGGAAGAGCCTTTTCAGGTCAACTTGAAGATTAATAATCGCGGCAGGCAGAGAGTGGTTCTGGCCATGCGCCACTTGATCGAACCGACAGAGGCTGCCGATTATTTGGAGATGATCGACTGCGGCCTCGGCCAACGCGTTGTGCTCGAAGCGGGAACCCAGCAAGAGTTCTCGATGGCTTATCTGCTGGAAAAATCAGTTCGGAAGAACTTTCGAGACCTGGCGCTCACCTATGCGTTTGAAATTAAAAAATAGCTGGTTTGTAACGCTACTCGTCTTTACTACCGGGTGGTTTGCGAGCACCGTCACAGCCCATGAGGCTAATAAGACGAAAACAGAAGCGTCGCGCCGAGTTACCTCGAACGCGAAGATGCCTTCTTTCACGTTGATAGATCAAGAAGGTAATCCATTTGACTCTGACATCAAACTGCGCGGCAAAATCGTTGCGGTGAATTTCATTTATACCACCTGCTCCGACGTTTGCCCGCTATTCACGTTGGAATTTGCCCGGCTGCAACAAGCGCTTCGCACCCAAACTCAACTGAATTCTTTTCTTGTGAGCATTACCACCGACCCGGAAATTGATTCACCGAAAGTATTGAAGGCGTATGCACAACGGTTCGGCGCCGATTTTCTCAACTGGGCATTCTTAACCGCCGATGAGTCACGCCTGAAAGATGTTTGGAAAGGATTCGGTGTTCAAGTGATCCGGAGAGGGCGTGGGCTGGTGCAACACACGAATTTAACGACCTTAATCGATGCCCAAGGCACCCGCAGGATCAATTTTTTGGGTCCACAATGGCAGTCCGGCGATTTTTTGAAAGACATGCGGGCATTCAGCCCGAGCCCTCCTTGATGCTTTGGCGAGATAGTGGCGACTAGATTTTTTTTATGGTTAATTGTTTCGGACACCGTTGATTACCAAAAGGGAGGCTAGAAAATGAAACCGCTCCATCGCCTTTCACTGGCTGCAATTCTGGTTGTGTTTACCCTCTCATCCTTTCAGTATGCGCGTTTCGGAATCTTTCCGGGCACTGCGCACGCCCAGGATCTTGAATCTAAGAAGATCGTGCCGTTTGTGCCCACGCCGCAAGAGGTCGTCGACAAAATGATTGAGCTTGGCGGTGTAAAGAAAGGCGACGTGGTCTACGATCTTGGCTCTGGCGACGGCAGAATCGTCATCACCGCCGCCAAGAAGGGTGCACGCGCGGTAGGATTCGACATCGACGGCGATCTCGTCAAAGAGTCGCGGGAGAACATTCGCAAAGCGGGTTTGGAAAAATTGGCTGAGATTAAGCAACAGGACATCCTAACTGTAGATCTCTCGCCGGCCACAGTGGTAACGATGTACCTTTTGCCGGATGTTAATTTGAAGCTTAAACCGAATATCCTAAAACAGCTTAAACCTGGTTCCCGGGTGGTCTCTCACGCGTTCGATATGGGGGATTGGAAACCCGATAAAACCGAGCGAGTCAACGGTCGCACGATTTATCTTTGGACTATTCCGGCCAAAGCGCCTTAACCAAACACGAGTTACTGCTGACAACTCGTTGTACAGCTACTTCGGATCTACCGTTGCATGAAAAGAGATTTATCGACACGAAGCTCCTGTTCGGGTTTGTTTGTAATCGCGCTCTTGGCGCTAATTAGCTTCGATATGCGTTCCGCCGTT
>JAICEJ010000177.1 GCA_025924215.1 Candidatus Binatia bacterium | reverse complement strand
GAACCGGCGCAGCGGCATCGCGGCTAAGCTGGTCAGTGCCGCGGAAGATTGGTTTCGGCAAAAGGAAGTTGGTGTGGTCGAGCTTTCGTATATGATCAAGAACGAATTGGCGGCAGTCTCCTGGCGGCGACTCGGCTATCAACCCTTCCGAGTTTTTGCCTACAAGAAACTTTAGGCACTGCGATTTGTTCTTTCACCTAATTGGGTAGCTTCTGCTAGTTTACTGAAAACTATCGAATCATAGGCTGCTCAAAAAGACTCAGCGGCGAGGCACGCGAAGTTCGAGCTGAGGCGTACGCTTCAATCCGTTGAAGCGGGTCGATCGAGGGTAACGAAGCATATGAGGACTTTTCAGCAGGCTAATCACTGCCCAACTCTCGCTCCAGGAACTCCGAGGTTATCGTCCAGGCAAGCCCCGCCAGCCGCGGATCGTAGCAGTCGCCATCGCCCAGAGCGAAGCCGTGACCCGCTTGCTGGAAGAAATGCCAATCCAGTGGTTGGCCATTAGCATGAAGGCTGGTTTTGAGACGATCCTGCACGGCGACGCTGGCCACATGATCGTTGCCGCCAAAGAAGATGAGCGACGGGCACTTAAAATCTTTCACCGCGTCGTTAGGATGACGGGGACGTAACTGGCTCGGCCCTTCATCGCGCACGGAAGGATAATAACCTACGAAGCTGCGCACGTCCGGAGTTGCCGCGACGAAGTGGATGCCGATGCGACCGCCCATGCAGTAACCGACCACAGCGCAGCGTTGGGGCGCGACATCGTTTCTCCTGGTCAGATAGCGCCAGCCTCGCTGAATAACCTCAACGAATTGTCCATCAGTGGTTTTTTTCTGCGCCTCGTGGACCCCGTCTACGTCGCCGAGAAGCTTATAAATGCCGAGAGCGACTGTGGTATACCCCTGCTTGGCAAAATCGCAGGTCACCGACTTGAGATGGCCGGTGACGCCGTAGTGATGATGCACGATCAATATTCCAGGGCCGGGCTCTTTGCGTTCAGGATGGGCGATGTATCCCGGAATACCATCTTTATCGGCGTCTAAATCACGGCAGAGTATCTTCATCGGCGCTTCTCCTTGAGCAGTTTTCATTTGTCCCTGCTATCACGAATCGCTGGCAGTTGTCATTCACTTCGAGATCTCGTGACGAATATAGCACCGTGTTAGGAGCGGTTTATCATCGTGACGTTAATCGAGGGCCGAGCCAAGCATCCATCGATTGACACAGTGTCGCTGTTTTCTGAAGGACCGGTTGTGTCCGGTTAAAATGAAGTCACGTGTTTGAACCCATAATCGAGTAACTTCGTGGCATCCTGCCAAACGGATTTTTCGCCGCTCTTCAAAACCACCGCAATATAGGTTTGCCCGGCTCGTTGGGCGGCTGCCACAAGGCAATAGCCGGCTTCTCGGGTGTTGCCGGTCTTAACGCCGATGGCGCCATCGTAACTGGAAAGCAATTTATTGGAATTCTTAATTGCGCCTTGCCACCCTCTGCTCCTCCACCGGTATGTTCTCTCCCCGACGATCCTGCGGAACTCCGAATTCTCAAGAGCGACTTTGGTGATTAGCGCCAAATCCCGCGCGGTGGTCAGCTGTTGCGGGTGAGGCATGCCGGTAGGATTAAAAAAGCGGGAACGAACCGCGCCCAGCGTATGCGCCTTATGATTCATTCGTTGAACGAAACTATCGATGGAACCATCCCTATGAAGGGCCAGTGCAATGGCGGCATCGTTGCCGGAGCCCAACAGCATGGCATGAAGCAAATCGCCCACCGACAACTTTTCTCCGGCTGTGAGTTGTGTGCTCGCGCCCGAAACGTGCAGCGCCTCGGCCGGAATAGTGACGACGTCGCTGGTGTGGTTCTGATCGAGCACCACCAATGCCGTGAGGACTTTGGCGGTGCTTGCCGGCGGCAGCGGCAGATCTTGATTGTGCGCCCGGATAATCTTTCCGGTTTGCGCATTCATCAGCACAGCCCCTCTGGCTGCGATCTTCAATTCGGCAGCGGGGTTAGGCCGTGGAAAAATGACCCAGGCCAAGAGCAACAGGAGCGAGCCAATCGCTGGTCTGATGCCGGCGTGCTTCATCGCTGAATACTTTCTTGTTTGTTTAGCCGAAGTGCATAGCTGAATCTAAAGGGTCATGGAGCGATTCGCTGGTCATTCTTAAAGACATGTACCTGCTCCGGGGTGACGCTGAAGCCGACCATGTCGCCTTGTTTAATATTCGACTCTCTGCCGGTCCGAGCGATTAGTTCAACACCTGCGCATTTCACGTGAAGGAACCGGTCCGAGCCCAGATCTTCGATAATCTCGACCTCACCACAGATCCAGCTCTGTCCAACCGCCTCGGCCAGCTGCAAATTCTCCGGGCGAATGCCAATCGCAACAGCGTTGCCGGCGAGTTGCGGCAGCGGTCTTGCGAAAATGTCTGCGAGGTTCAGGTCTAGGCTGCCGCAGTGAAAAATCGATCCGCCTTCATCCACAGTGCCGGATAACAGATTCATTTGCGGGCTGCCGACGAATGATGCGACTTGGGTGTTCGCCGGTCGTTGATAAATGTCTGAGGGTGAGCCGATCTGCTGGATGCTTCCTTGGTGCAGAACAATAATTTTTTCACCTAACGTTAGCGCCTCGGCCTGGTCGTGTGTGACATAGACGATCGTGGTGCCAAGACGTCGGTGCAATCGCGCCAGCTCCACCCGCATGGTGGCGCGCAGCGCAGCATCGAGATTCGACAGCGGCTCATCAAAGAGGAAAATTTGCGGCTGGCGCACGATCGCGCGCCCGAGTGCTACTCTTTGACGCTGCCCGCCGCTCAAGCTATGGGGCCGGCGCTCGATCAAGTTTTCGATCTCGAGCAGGCGCGCCGCATCTCTTACCTTGGCGGCGATCTCCGCGCCAGGCTCGCCGCGAAGCTTCAGAGAAAAAGCCAGGTTGTCGTAAACGGTCATGTGCGGATAGAGCGCATAGCTTTGAAAGACGAAGGCGATGTTGCGCTCGCGCGGCGGCAGATGCTCGATATGCTGGCTGTCGAAAAGAATCTCTCCGGAGCTGGGCTTTTCCAATCCGGCGATCAGCCGCAGGAGGGTAGATTTACCGCAGCCCGAAGGTCCGAGAAGGATGCAAAACTCGCCGTCGCCGACCTCAAAGGAGATGTCCTTTAGGATTTCATTGGCGCCGAACTGCTTTGAGAGCCGATGCACGGTTAGGGCTGCGATAGGGATTCCTCCGGTTGTGGAACTCCGCCAGCGCGAAGGCGATGCGCCCTCCTCCAGCCGTCGGCAATAGGACACTGCCTCGAGGGCCACCCCGCAATCCTCCTCGGGGCGATGTTCCCTGTGTTGATGGCAGGCTGCCCCCAGCTTCCGGTCTCACCGCTTTCGCTCACTAAGTGAGCCGCAGGTTTTGTCGGATCAGGGTACATTCTTGCTTTCAACCTTTTACGGCGCCCGCCGACAAGCCTCTGACGATCCCGCGCTGAAAAAACAGCGTCAGAAATATTAGCGGCAGAGTCGCTAACGTCGAAGCCGCGGCGATTTCTCCCCAAGGCATGGTGTATTCGCCGGGAAAGAGCGCGATGCCCACCGGCAGTGTCTGGATGTCCGGATCTGTCATGATGATCAGAGCAAAGAAAAACTCATTCCAGGTATGGATAAAGACTAACAACGCCGCTGTCAGAATTCCGGGCGCGGCCAGAGGCAAAACTACTTTGCGCAGAACCTGCAGACGGCTGCAACCATCGATCAGCGCTGCCTCCTCGATTTCGACCGGGACTTCACGAAAAAATGTCGTTAGAATCCAGATCGCCAGGGGCAGTGAAAGCGCGATATAGGCGGTTACCAGACCATGGTAAGTATTCAGCCAGTCCAAATGGTTAAGAATGTTCCAGACCGGACCGGCAATGGCGATCTGCGGAAACATCGAGATCGCCAGCAGCGCCAGGAGGTAGAATCTTGTCCAAGCCAGTTGAAAACGGCTGATGGCGTAAGCGGCCATCGACCCAACGGTAATGCTGATTAGCGTGGCGGTGCCGGCAACGATCAGGCTGTTGCCGATGTAACGAGCCAAGCCATGATCGAACAGGGCCGATTGGTAAAAACCCCAGTGAAGCGATGGCACGAGCCTAGGTGGGATCGCCGCCAGTTCGGCGGGAGTCTTAAGCGAGGTGAGAACAAACCAGAGGAACGGAAGCAAGCAGTAGAGGGCAATGACCAGAGCAGACAGTGCCAACGCCAAAGATCGTTTCATCGCGCCGCTCCCTGGAGCCGCTCCGATTTGAGCGCGCGCAAATAGGCCAGGGCCAAAATCAGCGAGATCATAAAAACTGTCACCGCGATGGTCGAACCGTAACCGATCATGCCTTCGGCAAAAGTTTTCTTATAGCCGTAGAACTGCAGTACGTTAGTGGCATCGGCTGGGCCACCCTGAGTCATGACGAAAACCAGATCAAAGACGCGCAGGGCGTCGATGGTGCGGAAAAGCAAGGCCAACAACAGCGCCGGCCAGAGCAGCGGCAAAGTAACGTGATAAAATTTCTGCCAGGAAGTGGCGCCGTCGATGCTCGCGGCTTCGTAAACTTCGTCGGAAATAGTTTGTAGCCCGGCCAGAATAATCAATGCCGCAAACGGAGCGGTTTTCCAGATCTCCGCCGCCATGATTGCCAGCATCGCGAATCGAGGATCCGCCAGTGGCGCAAAATACCGCGCCGTATCGCCGCCGAACAGAACGAAGTTAAACAAACCGTACCGGTCATTGAAAATGAAGCGCCACATTTGTGAGGAGACTACGGTGGGAATAGCCCAGGGAATGAGCACGACGGCGCGCAACACTCCGCGACCGCGAAACGCCTCGTTCATCACCAGCGCCATGCCGAGGCCGAGCAACAACTCCGATGGAACTGTGACCGCGACGAATATGAGCGTCGTTTGCAACGCTTGCCATGCGACCGGGTCGGTCCAGAGATCGAGGTAGTTCTCCCAGCCGACCATTTTTTGGCCGAGCCAGGGCAGGGTCAAGATCATCCGATAAAAACTCAGGCGGAAGGATTCAACAATCGGATAGAGAGTAAAGACAGAGACGAAGACCAAGCTGGGGACGATAAACAGCAGGGCCAACCGGTGCGAGCTTTTCATGGAGCCGCAGCTTCGCGCAATAGATCGAGCACGCGATCCATGTCGCGCGCCGCCAATGCCGACCGTTGGTCGATCTTGCTGCCGGGCAAGGCTAAGGCAGCGCTAAAGTAACGTTGCATAATGTTCGAAAGCGGCGCGTAGACCGGCGTCCTCGGCCGCGGCACCGCTTGCTTGAAGGTTTCCAGCATAGATTCGAGCCATGGAACCTGGGCCAGCAGCTCGGGATCCGTGTAGAGCGCTTTTCGGGTTGGCGCGCGGCCGGTGGAATAGGCGATCCGCTTTTGCATCTGGTGACTGGTCATGAACGCAACAAAGCGCCAAGCAACTTCGGGTATTTTCGAAAAGCGGCTGATACCTATTTGCCAGCCACCGAGGGTCGAAGCACCCTTGCCACCAGGAAAGGCCGGTAATGGCATCATACCGACTTTACCTATCACTCTCGATTGTCCAGGATCGTTGGCGACCCGCCATGCATAGGGCCAATTGCGGTGAAAAATTGCCCGTCCCTGGGCAAATAGCGCAACCGATTCCGGCTCTTCGTAGGCCAACACGCCGCGCGACGAGATCTCACTTATGATATGATCGCGCACGAACCGGACCGCCTGCTTGGCGCGTTCTTGTTGCACCGCGCTCACCAACCGCTGTTCATCCCATAAAGCGCCGCCGTTGCCGAGGATGAATTCCATCATGTTGCAGACTAGCCCTTCATATTGTTTGAACTGGCCCGAATACCCGACCAAGTGCGGATCTCGCTCGGCAGCAAGGACGGTTTTAGCTTGATCCACAAGTTCGGGCCAGTGACGCGGCGGCGCCATCCGATGCTTCTCGAGGAGATCTTTGCGGTAATAGAGCAATCCGGCATCAATGAAAAGCGGCACGCCGAAGATCTCTCCGCGATAACGATTGGCCGCTATCGGCGCCTCAAGGAATTTGCCCTGCTCGGTGGTTGAGAAGAAACGATCCAACGGTAACGTCCAGCCAGCCGATGCGAACTCGCTGGGCCAGATCACATCCATGAAGAACACGTCCAGGCGAGTATCGCGATTTTTCAATTTCTGGGTGAGCAGATCATGGAACTGGGTCGAAGAATTTGGCGCAATCTCCTTGACGACTTTAACGCCGGGATTTTGCTGCTCGAAGTCAGCGATGGCGTCATCCCAAAGCTGTGGCGTGTCCGTCCTGGAGATGACAGCACGAAGCAGTGTTGCCTGCGCGTTGACTGCTTGCGGTAGAAGACAGACGAGAGTCGCGAAGATGCAAAAAAGATCTCGCATGAAAATCCGGCTCAATAAATTATCCCGGTACGTTAAATCGCGCTCCAATTATGCATTCGGCTACGTGGGCAGCCTATAATCTGATGTCGGTCATGTCCAGCATTGCCGGCCCGTCAAATAATCTCTCGGTTCTGTAGTAGGGAGGGAACTCGGGAACGCTTCCGTAGGTATGGGAAGAGGTACTGGCGTTTTGAAAAGTTGGCAGCCGTGTGCCAGCCGGCCAATCGAGGCTGGGTAATCGGCGACGTTGACAAATCTCCGCAGATTCGAATAGAGAGAATCGCACGCATCGCTAACCACGATAGACGAGATCGTTTTAGGAGGGGATGAGATGAACGCAGTGAAAATAATTGGAGTGGTTTTGATCGTGGCCGGCGTTCTGGGGCTGGCCTATGGCAGTTTCAGCTTCACAAAAGAAACTCATGAAGCGAAGATCGGTCCGCTCGAGCTTCAGGTGAAGGATAAGGAGACGGTCAAAATTCCAGCTTGGGCCGGCGTGGGAGCAATAGTGATTGGCACAGTCATGCTCCTGGTGCCGTTGAAGAGGTAAGCGGAAATCGCATCAAGCATTAAGGCCGCTTTACCAGACGCTACGCGCATCCATTAAGACATTGCTGACCGAAGTTTCCCCTGGGACCTCGCCGGTGGCTCTTGACGGGTCTTCATGACTAACCTACGGTGCGCAGGCGGAGGGAAAGCTAATGAATTGGCGAGTAATATGGTTTGCTTTATCGCTTTTGGTTGTGCTGGGCAGCGTCAAGCTTCCACAAGCTGACGGCCGTATCGTTGTCGGAGTTTCGACGGTGAACGTTGCGTTCCTGCCGATCTACATCACTCAGGACAGAGGCTTCTTCAAGGACGAAGGCCTGGATGTTCTGGTGGTGATGTTTAATGCCGGCGCTACCAATCTCCAGGCAGTCATTGGCGGAGACGTGCAGATCATGGCGGGAGGCGTGCCGGAGACCGTGCTCGCCCGAGCCGGCGGACTGGACATCAAGAATTTCTGGGCGATCTCCAATGTGATGCCGTTTCAAATCTATGGTAGTCCCAAGATGAAATCGCTGAAAGACAGCAAAGGGAAAAAGTTCGCGATCAGCCGTTTCGGCTCGCTCTCTGAATTTCTCACCCGTTCGGCGCTGCGCCAGGCGGGCGTCGATCCCAAAGATGTCACGATGTTGCAGATCGGCGCCACCCCGGCGCGCTTCACCACATTGGCCACCGGCATCGTCGATGCGACAATACTATGGTTCCCGGTCACCGAACGCGCAAAGTCGGTCGGCATGAATAAGCTCTTCGACCTCAAGGATCTCTATCCCAACTGGACCAACGTCGGTTTCATCGCGCGCGAGGGCTGGCTTGCCAAAGAAAAAGAGCAGACCGCCAAGTTTTTGCGCGCTTATCAACGCGGCGTGAAGCATACGCGCGAGAACCGCGAGGACGGGATTCGAGCGCTCAGAAAGTATGTCGGGCTGGATGCCGCCGAGGCTGGAGCTGGTTACGATGAGTACCGCGATTCGTTTCCGCTCGACGGCCACATTCTCGACGCAGGTATCCTGGCCACCGTCGAACAGGAGATTGAGACCGGCAGACTGAAGGCGAAGATCTCTGCGAACGAGATGATCGACTACAGCTTCATCAATGTCATTGGAAAAAGTACTCGTTGATCCGATGCTCCGCGACCGGTTCTGCGCGCTGTGAGTGTTCGAGCTGAGTGGATCGTAAGACCACGGGGACATCGATCAGGTTGCCGGCTTCCTCAGCGCGGTGGCTGTCCGATTGACAGCCCGGTCGATCTCGGGGTGTCGATATTCAAAGTTCGGAGTTTGAGCTTGGATAGAACCGCCAATTTCTATGACTGAAATACAAGAGGCGTCCATCGACCGCGTGCCAAGAGAGCGAGACACAAAAGACATCGCACAAGATCTGATCGCGACGGCGCTCCCCTATTGGGAAGCTGAGGCGACGATCGTCCGGAGATTTTTCAAGAAGCGGCCGACGCGCGAGGATCACATTTTCTGGCTCAAGGCGCAGCTCTGGAAGGAGCTGCATCCGGTGGACGGTTATTTCACCGGGCTGCAGAAGGAGCTGAACGATTTGGCGGCAAGGTTTCCCGATATCGACAAAACCATCGACCGGCACCGGTACCACTCGCTTCTCGAACAGCTCACGCAAGAGTTCAATCACTATGTGCTCATGGCCGACGTTCTCGAATATCTGCTGGCCCATCCGGTTTCAGCGGCGGATACTTTTCAGCTGTCCGAGGAAAAAAGGCTCGGTGATCTACGCAGAGCTTTCGTAACTTCGGGCTCCCCGGTGGATAAAGCCGCGGTGCTCGTTACAGAAGGGGGCGGCGCCCGGATGTTTCGCGAGGGGAAAAAGCTCAAGGGCGGCCGACTCGAAAGAATGATCGCCAGTGCGATGGAAGTGATTTATCAGGATGAAAAGAACCATTACAAGGAGGCGGCAAGCCAAGCGGCACGGGTGGTCCAGAGCAAACAGGATCTCGTTCGCATGAAAGAAGCCGTGCGTGCAGTGAGCCTTCAACGAGTGTACATGCGCAATGAAATGTTCAAGGAACCGCTGACGAGCGAAG
>JAICEJ010000176.1 GCA_025924215.1 Candidatus Binatia bacterium | reverse complement strand
TATGCTGGATGAGCCAGACACGATAAACCGGTGCAGTCGATCAATGAACAGCGCGCTCAATGCAGCCATGGCTGGCCTGGTTCAGTTATGATGAACATTAGTATAGCTTAGGTTGATTCCGACAGCATACAACGCCCACCCAGCTTCCGATATGCTTATGGGCAGCATTTACATGTCGCAGAAGCTGACGGCGTGATTTCATATAGCGTGGACTTGGATCGAGTCGAGGTTGTCCGTCTATACGGGAGCCTGATGGACACTGCTATGTGCAAATCGTCGATTCAAACAAACGTTGTTGCCCGTCTCAAAGTATAGATCCGAGAGTGAGCTGAATATGAGAGAGTATTAACGAGGTTACAGCCTCTCGCGGCTCTTGCTAGAAACTCCCGTTGCCTAGGAATGTCGGCAGAGATCTGATGCAGCATCACGGACAATTCACGGACACCCTATTAAATCAAAAGCGCCAACAGATCGACCAGGGTCGGAAAGTGAGCCGGATCCGGCAGGCCGGATGATCACAAAACAAGTACAAAAGGGCTATTTTTTAAGTACGGCAAACTTGATTGTTCAAGCACAGACGTTTGACTGGGGACTAAGTGTGAAGGGTACTCTATGCTGGATAATGATAATTCTCTGGCGGAGAGGGTGGGATTTGAACCCACGTTACCCTTTCGGGTAAACTTGATTTCGAGTCAAGCGCCTTCAACCGGGCTCGGCCACCTCTCCAAACTTTGTGATTCGTTTTTGTTCTCGCAGAGAACTAAAAAATTTCCCCAAAATAGTAGCACACTCTTCTGCCAGGACTCCAGCCGTGGCCGGGACTTGGTGGTTAAGTCGCCGATCATCGCAGAGGCGATAGAGCGATATAACAGCGCCTGCTTTCGGATCTAAACAGCCGAATATCAGCCGGCGCAAGCGCCCCTGCAGGATCGCGCCTGCACACATAATGCAGGGTTCTAAGGTGACATAAAGATCACACTCTGTAAGCCGCCAGTAACCTAGCTTCCGCGCAGCCTCATCGAGAGCAAGGATCTCCGCATGAGCGATCGGACTTTGCAGTTCTTCTCTACGATTATAACCACTTGCGACAATCTGATTATCGTAAACTACAATGGCGCCGACGGGAACTTCGCCCCTTTGACTTGCATAACCGGCATGCTGCAATGCTAATTTCATGAAGGAAACGTCGCCCGGTAAGACGGTGGTCTCAATTTGATTCATTGCAACTCCAACGCTAGCACACCGATGATCAAGAATAAATTCCGCGATGAACCGCACCGGCCAACACTTTGAGACCTTCGGCTACAAAGTTAGCTCGATCCGCTGAGGCATCCGCAAGGAGGCTGCGGTTTAACCAATTCTGGAGGTACGGCTAAGTTAAGGATGCATATATTCAATGGGCGGTGGCTCGATATCGGTCGTGACATCCTTAACGCCGGGAACTGCTCTCGTGATTCGGACGATTTCCTTTTCCAGATCAGGATCGGCCAAAATTCCTGAAATGTTTACACGTCCAGAATCGCTTGTGACATTGAGAATAACATTACGCGTCTTCGGCGAAGTGATGAGCGCGGCTTGAACTCGTGCAGCAACCGTTAGATCTTGAAACGCTTTTTCGGATTCTGGAGTAGGCCGATACTCAGGTCTGCGGGCGGCTTCTGCGATCAAGTATGCAGCCATTTCCGCCGTGATCCGCGAAGTATTTAGAATGAGATCATAGCCGGTGGGATCCTGCCAGTCGATATTGAAAAGCGCCCGCAGGCGGCGACCCCGCACCCGATCCAGGTCCTTCAAAAACTGTCGCGCACTTTCGCCTCCGAGTCCCCTTTGTGCCTTTACCTGTTCAATCCGATAATCCATCGAGGCAACGATAAGCACCTTGAGAACATGCCTAATTCCTGGAAATAATTCTTGCCCGGCTCGACCATGATAGACGAGATCGCCTGCTTGAGCGACCTCACACATAGCCGCCTGCAAAGTGATCCGATAAAGCCTCAAACTTTCTAACCACCGCTCCCACCAGTGGCCCTGGGTCTCTAGAACCTCCTCAAACTTTGCCTCCGGTATTCCGTACCTTTGGCTCGCTTCGATCAAGACCTCTCGGTTTACAGACCGGTAATTCAGTGCGGCTGCGACCTGGTCAGCAATTGCACTTCCACCTGTGAATGCAGCATGAGAAATAGTTACGATTGCCATTGAACCTCTAGCCTCCTTCCCACACGGTCCGGAATGCGTGAACCAGCTATGGTGATCGGATATCTAGATCGTCCGGACCCCAATTTGCCGAACCGAACAGGCGGCATTCTCCCACTCCTCTAACTAAGTAGTCAAGGCCATTTTAGATCTGTGTGTTGTAGCAGCTCGGGATCTTTGCTGGGACGCGAAGACTCAAGTTTCGGCCGCCATTTTTGCCAAACCCACCAGACTCTTCCAGCTTAAAGCGAGGAAGAACGGCCACCCTCTCTGTCACGGCCGTAAACAGCCAGTGCGAACATTAGCTGATGAAAATGGAATTCTCTTAGCAACGAAAACACCTCGATCCGAATAACCCAAGTCCAGAAGGTGTGTTTCATCTACAGCGCAGAACAAGTGAGAAACGTAGCGCATTATCGCCTTCTACGTCAGAAAGACCAGCAATAGAGTCCGCAAGTCGGGGGGCAGTAAAAGATAACGTCAGGGCAGCCAGACTTCCACCGCGAACCCCGTTCACTTACATTTTGGTGAGCTTTCGCAGTTGTGTGAGCAGATCGAGAGCTTTGATAGGCTTCTGGATAAAACCATCACATCCACTATCTAAGCACCTGGCCTTCATGTACGGAAACGCGCTAATTGCAATGATCAATGTTCCTGCTCTGATTGGATTTTCTCGGATTGCCTTGACAACATCGATCCCCTCCATATCAGACAAATCGATCTCGAGGAGTACGACGTCCGGAGCATGCTCTTTTGTGCTCTTTATGGCGCCGGCTCCAGTTCGTGCAAGGAAAATTACGTAACCTGCTAGAGTTAAGTGTTTCGTAAGGTAGGCGATCTCTTTCGGCTGCTTGCCGACCACGAGAACTGTCTTTGATTCTCCGAACGCCACGTTCATTTCCGCCCTCTACTTGGAGCAACAAACATGCCCTGCACTCGAATGACAAAAAACTTCGTGCATCAGCACAGATTACTTATCTCTCTGGAATGCAGACATGGGCTCAATGGCCACAGTTGTACAAACGTTGACCTACGGTTGTTAAGCGGTGCTTAGAGTCGAGGATGTGGATTCAACGGTCCGAAGCTAAAGATCCGCGACCATACAGTCGGGTTAACGAGCCGGGTTACCTTGACATTGCGAACTAGCCGAAATAAGGCTGCGGAGAGGATTTGCTGAGTAAGCTACGATGGTGGGGCTGGTCCAATGTTAGCCAAGGAAACCTGAGGTTAACCGACGCAAAATCGAAGAATTCATTGTTTAAGCCTGATGCCGCGATGGAGGCCTACCGATCATTCGATTGGACCGACTATTCGATTGGCCGTGATTGTCCGCAACACATTCGACTGGAATCTCGTCATCCGTAGGGAACCATATGGGTAAAGGACTGCCCGCTATGAAATCACCGTGTGGCCTCTCTCTTCTGTCTATTGGTTTGTTCATGTTTCTTGCCATAACGGCTAGTGAAGGCGCAACTCTATCGCGCCTGAGAGTCGGCTACCCGTCGCCCAGCGCCAGCTTCTTTCCTCTATTTGCCACTAAGGAAGCCGGGCTGTTGGAAAAATATGGATTCGACACCGAGATGGTCTATGTCCAGGGAGTGCAGCTGGTGCAGGTTCACGTTGCCGGACAGCTTGATGTATCGACGATTTCTTCCGTGGTTTATCTTCAGGCCTCCGTCGAGGGCGCCGATCTGATTCAGGTGGCAAGCTCCATTGACAACCAACTGATGAAACTCATGGTTCATCCGTCGATAACAAAGCCTGAGGATCTCAGGGGGAAAACTCTCGCGGTGACGCGATTCGGATCCCTCACCGACCTTCTGATTCGTCCGGTGCTGAAGAACTGGGGACTCGAACCGCAGAAGGATGTGAAGCTGATTCAAATCGGCAGAATGCCGGATATAGCGACAGCGATCGCTCAGAAATCCGTCGATGGGGGTGTCATCTCTTTTCCGACGTCGGTCCAAGCGGAAAAGATGAATATCAAAACCATGCTGGATTTTGCCGACTCCGGTTTCGATCTGCCGGCAACCACTGTGGTGGTGAGCCGGCGTTATAGCAAAAGCAACCGGGACACAGTGTTGAGGTTCCTAAAGGCTTACATAGAAGGGACGCGGCGGCTTTTCACAGACCGAGAACTGGGCATTCGGGCTCTGCGGCGCTATGGCGGCATTAGCGATCGCGACATGCTGTCGACGACGTACGATCTTTTTACTTCCCGATACATTAAGAAAATTCCCACAGTAAATGCCAAGGGAGTAGAAAACTCGTTAGGCTTGATTGCAGAGAGCAACCCAAGAGCAAAAGGCCGCAAAGCCGAGGAGTTCATGGATACCAGCTTTATAGGTGAACTGGAGAGCACCGGTTTCATCAGCTCGGTTTGGAAGTGATCTCGATTTATCGCCAGTCTGAAGCGACGTTGAATCGTGCGTGATCGTGAAGCCGTTTTTGCGACTGCCAGTCGATTGGACAGCGATTGTAGCGACTCGCGTTGCTAAATACTTAAAGATGTAGATTTCTCCCTCAGGCAAATAAGTACGGCCGGACTTGAGCGTGTCAGGGTCGTTAATGTTGAAAAATTGGCAAAGTAATTTCGGAAATGTGAGGTCACACGCTATGTGGCAAAACACCAAGAAGTTCAAGGATTCCGGTGAAAAGAGGTTTCGTGGCCTCTTCGCCTATGTTCTGGCCGCCATCGGTCTCTGGAGTCTTTTAGACATCCGGCAGGGATTTGCCCAGGCTCCTTTTTATCAGGGCAAAACCATTCGGGTGATCGTTGGTTATCAGCCAGGCGACAGTCACGATCAATGGGCGCGCACTTACGTGCGCTTCTTAGGCAAGCACATCCCTGGCAATCCCGAGTTCGTCGTCCAAAACATGCCCGGCGCGGGTGGGATGATTGCCGCTAATCATATTTACAATCTGACCAAGCCCGATGGCCTAACTCTGGGCTCGTTTGGCGGGGCGCTTTTTATGGCGCAGATCACCGGCCGTAAAGAAGTCCAGTTCGATTGGCCCAAGTTCAATTGGATTATGACACCCGAGCGTGGTGGTCATTTGGTATTTATGCGCACCGACATTCCGCAGAAGACCTTCGATGATCTTCGACAAACCAGTGATCCACCAAAATGCTCGGCCACCGGCGTGGGCAGTTCGGGGTATGATATTCCGAGGCTCCTCGAGGAAGCGTTGGGATTCAAATTTCAGGTCATCAGCGGTTATCCTGGCGGCGCCGAGCAAGATCTGGCAATGGAACGCGGTGAGGTTCACTGTCGCGCCTTTACGATCGACGCTTTCTTCGGCCGGGAACCATTTCCTACCTGGATAAAGAAGGGATTCATCAAGGTTTGGCTTCAAACCGAGCGCAAACGCAATCCCAAACTGCCGGAGGTGCCGACGGTATTTGAGCTGATGGATCAGTACAAAGTCAGCGAACCCAAGCGACGTTTAGTTGAAGCGTACCTGGGCATCTGGGGTTTCGGCTCACGGCCTATCGTTACCTCGCCGGGTGTGCCGGCAGATCGAGTTAAAGTTTTTCGCGAGGCTTTCGCCAAGATGTTCAAAGACCCGGAATTCCTCGATGAGATCAAGAAAAGAAGATGGGAGATAAGTCCGGTAAGCGGCGAAGAACTACAAACGTTAGCCAACGAAGTGGTCGATCAACCGGCCGATGTGACGGCGGCGTTAAAACGAATTTTAAGCAAATAACTGGGGCCCTGAGATTTGCGCCCTCAGTCCTATTAACCATCGAGATGTTGTATTCTGCCATAATTCCGGAAGCTAAGAGACAACACTGAATTCCGCGCTTTTCAACTTACTACGTCGCTGTCGTGAAGTTTAAACGAACTATCGCAAATTAGGTTCGATTATGAACGGCTGAGTTGTGACGTTCTTATCATTGAAGGACTTACACTAACGTCTTACCGGTGCAACGCTACAAAGGCAAAAACCTTTGCCGCATTGAAGACATCGTTGACCGACACCAGATCGTGGTCGGTATGCTGGAAGCGGATATCGCGGGAGCCATAGTTGATCGCCTGAATGCCGCGAAAATTGAATAGGCCGGTGTCGTTGGCTGCGGTGGAAAAGGTGTATTGCGGCTCGTAATTTAGGACCGTGCGGATGCCGTGCTCGAGGGCGCGCACCACCTCGGCATCCTTGCCGACTTCGCTCGGGTACATGAAATCCTTCGGCTGAACCTCAATCTCATACGGTTCTATTATGCCGATGGCGTCAATCATCTGCTGCACAGCTCTTTTGGGATCGTCGCCCGGAAGAAGCCGGCGATCAAACGTGATGCGGCACTCGCTCTGGATCGTATGGGTGGCTTTGGGAAAACTCTCGATCGAGTTGGCCGCGAGACTCACCTTACCCAACGAACCGTGCTTCTTGGCTTCCGGATAGGGCATTAACGGCTTGAGCTTGTCCAGTACTTTCACCGCGCCTTCGATGGCATTGATGCCTTCCCACGGACGGCTACTGTGGCTCTGTTTACCGCGCACGATCACCAGCACATCAATACGGCCTTTATTGCCAAGTTGTATTTCGGGTGGGCCGTCGATGATGCACCAGTCCGCTTCCACCCGGCTGTGATCCAGAACATAAGCCAGCGAATCGTGCCGTCCAGTCTCGCCGGCAGTGCTGACAACTAGATAAAGATCCGAAGGAAGCTCGGTTTTGCTTGCGCCAAGAAAGCGAATTGCCGCCAGCATAGCCGCAAGACTCCCCTTCTGCTCACACGCTCCCCGTCCCCACACGCACTCGCCATTCAATTTGTAGGTCGCGCCATCGACGATCTCTCCTGAATAAGGGTTTTGCATGGTACTCGGTGCCGCATTCATGGCGTAACCCACCAGCATAAGCCGATCGCTCTGGGTCCTGCCCTTGATGTGTAGGATGAGATTACCCTTGCCGTCGATGAGCGGCCGTAACCCGGCTTGTTCCAGCTCCGGCTTGACGATGTCGCGGATCAGCGCAAGGACCTGCGGCTCAGCTTCGAGAAGCGCGGTTTGCGGGCTGGCGTGCTGCACCAGTTTTACAGCAAGCCGCTTCACCTCGTGGTAAGACAGGTTCTTCTCGATTAATTTTTTCGCCGTACCCGCATCCATCCGCTCATTCCATTTGTTTTGCTTTAAAAGGCTTTCAGTATGCTGCCGACTTCTTTCAATGTCCTTCGAATTGGCCGCCGACCCTGCCGATCTTTCGCGCAATCATGATGAGCGTGACACAAACCATACTGATAATCAGAGCCAGAGAGCACATCGGCCCGAGATTGCCGTCGACGTAAAAATGATATAGCAGCGGCCCGAGAGGCTCCGAGCCCGGCGAATAGAGGAACACGGAAGCGCTGAACTCGCGCAGAAAAATCGTTGCGAGAATTATCCAGCCGGCGAGAAAGCCAGGACGGAGCAGCGGCAGCAGAATGCGTCGAAAGGTCGTCATGAAGCTAGCGCCGCAAGCCATCGAAGCCTGCGGCAGATCATCGTGCAGCTGAACAATCGTGCTGGTCATCGTGCGCAAGCCGTAGGGCAGGAATCGGGTAATATAGGCAATCATCAGGATCCACAACGTGCCATATATAGGCAGCGGCATATAGACATAGGTCCAGAGTAGGCCGATGGCCAGCGCTGTTCCGGGGAAGGCCCACGGAATGAACGTCAACGCTTCGATCACGCCGCGCCCAGCCGTGCGGCTTTTCGTCGTCACCCAGGCGGTCAAAGACGCGATCAGCATGCACAACGTCGCGCCGCCTACCGCTAGAAAAATGCTATTTTGAAACGCCCGGTAGGTTCGCGTATCACCGAAATTGGACCGATAGTTATCCAGGGTTAACAGCTCCCATGTCCTGGCGCTCGGCACATGAACATAGGACACGAAAGAAACGTAGATCATTACAAGAAGCGGTAAAACGACGATCAACATAAGGATTAAACCGGCGAGCACCGATGCGCCGTAGCGCCATTTGCCGAGATCGATGATGGTTGGCCGGTAGCCGCGTCCGGTGACCGTAACGTAGCGTTCCGAGCGCATGGTGAGCCGGCGATAGAAGTAGACGAAAAGCATTGTGATAATCAGCAGCGAGACCGCATACGCCGCGGCCAGATTCTGGTTCGGCGGGAACGCGCCCACCGCCTCGCGGTAGATCTTGGTGGTGAACACTTCGATGCGCGCCGGCAGGGCTATAATCGCCGGTGTATCGAAGCTCTCGATAGCGCGAACAAAATTGAGCATCGTTGCCGCCAGCAACGCCGGACGAATGATCGGAAATGTAATACGCCGGGCGGTTTGCATATTCGTCGATCCAGCGACGCGCGCGGATTCCTCCAGCGACGGATCCATGGAATAGAGCGACGCTGAAATCAGCAAAAACGCCAACGGCGTCGTGATCAATGCTTCGACGTACACCATGCCCCAGATCGAGTACACATTTAACGGCGCGTCGGTGAGACCGAATACGTCCATCAGCACGCGATTAATCAGACCAGTGCGCGGACTCAGCAGCACGGTCCACGATACCGCCAGCATAACGGGCGGAAAGACGTTCGGCACAATCGCCGTCAGCTCAAAAACTCTTCTGAACGGCGCATTGGTGCGTATCGAAATCCATGCCAGGGTGGCTGCCAACACGGTCGAAAGGATCGCCGAACCGCTGGCAAATACAAATGAGTTTAAAAGCAGCTGATAGGTCTGCGCATCCGTGTAGGCGCCAAGATAGTGGCCGAGGGTGAAGTCGCCCGGCACGCCCAATGGTGTGCTGCGGAAGCTGCCGTAGAATAGCATCAGGGTGGGTGACAAGCTGAGGTACGCGATGACGATCCCAACTACCATAAC
>JAICEJ010000175.1 GCA_025924215.1 Candidatus Binatia bacterium | reverse complement strand
TTCCGATGGTTGCGAAGATTCGAGGAAAATCCAGCGCAACCAGTCTAATACTGGTGGCATCCGTATTGCGGTAATGCGTGTAAAACGCCAGTAAAGCGAGTAAGAGGTAACCAATGACAACTGTCGAGAATCTTGTTTCTCGTTATCGCGAACCCCTTGAGACTTACCCTCTCGAACTCGCCGCAGATTGGAAAAAAATGCATCCCGATAAAAAGCTTGTCGGATGCTATCCCGTCTATACCCCATTTGAACTCATCCACGCTGCGGGAATGCTGCCTGTGGGCGTTATCGGCGCAGGCAACCGGCTAGAGATCGCTCATGCTGATTCACGTTTTCAATCGTTTATCTGTTCCATCGTGAAGAGCACTCTGGAACTCGGTCTGATCGATAAACTGAAATTTCTCGATGGCATCGTTTTTCACTCGATCTGTGATCCGGCGCGCAATCTGGCCAGCGTCTTCACACGGAATTTTCCCGATCTAATGGTCGAGTACATTCACTTTCCGCAGAACATGACTTCGCCGCATACGATTGATTACCTGATGGCCGAGTACAAAAGAATTGGCGAGACTTATGAAAAGCTATCCGGCAAGAAAATCACTGACGACGGGCTTAGCCAGAGCATAGCGCTTTACAATCGACAGCGGCGCCTGATCCGGGATCTGTATGCTATTCGTCGAGAGACCCCACAGAATCTCAGTACCGTCGAATGTTACGTCTTGACGCGGATCGGCACGTTATTGCCGCCAGAGGAACACATCGCGATCCTTGAGGAGGCGATTCCGCAACTGCGGCGGCGCAACGAAAAGCCCAAGGACAGGATCAGAGTGGTCTTGGAAGGCTCTTTCTGCGAGCAACCCCCCATCGAGCTGCTCGATGGACTCGAAGCCGCGGGCTGCTACATACTGGATGATGACTTCCTCATCGGTTGGCGCTGGTTCTCTGAAGACATTCCGAGCATCGGCGAGCCCCTGCGCAACCTCGCCAACGCTTACCTTAATCAGAGCGTTTATTCGGGAGTGAAACACGACACGCGCGAGCCGAAATCCAAGCATTTGATCGATAAATTCAGAGATACCGGCGCCGACGCGGTGTTGATCCTGGCGGCGAAATTCTGCGAGCCGGCGTTGTTCGACTACGCGCTCTATAAACGCGCGCTCGAGAAAGAGGAGATTCCGCACCTCTCCCTCGAATTCGAGGAAAAGATGTGGATCTTCGATAAGGCGCGCACCGAGGTCGAGACTTTCGTCGAATCAATGCTCTTCGATTAGGAGAAATTTATGGCCGCAACAACCGTAGCTGAAAAAACTCAGTACCAGGGCCAAATGCATCTGCTGCAAAAGGAGTTGATGGGACGTTACTTCGAGCGCGTCACCCGGGCCGCGGAACAGGCCGAGGGCAAGGCCGTCTACATGTTGATCAGCGGCAACCCTGTGGAATTGATCCAGGCGTTCGACTTGATCCCGATCTATCCGGAGATCGATGCCTTGCAGTTAGCGGTTAAGAAAAGCGCCCTGCCCTTCATCCAGAAGGCCGAAGAGTTGGGTTACTCGATGGATAACTGCGCCTATGTGAAAGCCGATGTCGGGATGTTTCTCGGCGACCGCAAGACTCCTTTCGCGACCATCCCATTGCCGTCGCTGATTCTCTGCAACTACGTCGGCTGCAACGTCTACCTGCAGTGGTTCGAGCATCTAGCCGAGTACTGCGATGGGCAACTCTACAACCTCGACATTCCGTTTTTGCGCGATCCTTCCGGACAACCGAGCCCAGAAGACATTACTTACGTCGTGCGCCAGCTCGAAGAGGTGATCGAGATCTGCGAAAAACTCACGGGCAAAAAGCTCGACTACGCTAGACTGAAGGAAATTGTCCGCCGCTCGAGTGAAACCGGCGACATGTGGTCGCGCATCAAAGGCTTGACCAAGAACCTTCCTTCTCCCTTTGACGCCTACTTCGATTCGGTGACCATGATGGCGCCGCTCTACTGTCTCAGGGGAACCGAAGAGGGCGTGAGGTTTTTTGAAACCGCTCTCAACGAGATGGAAGAGAAAGCGCGAATGGGAACCGGACCCTTGCCCGAGGAGCGCTTCCGTTTCATCATCGAAGGACCGCCCCCCTGGCCCTATCTGCGAACATTTAGAGATATGTTTTCCAAATGGGGCGCCGTGGCGGTGGCCTCGACGTACTCTACGGTTGGCGGTTTGTGGGAGTTCGGCTTCAGGCATGATCCCAACCGGCCGCTGGAGTCGATTGCCGCGCATATGCTCCAATGGAACGTCACCAACCGCAACTTCCTGCAGCGCTACCAGCAGATTCGCCGCTACGTCGAAGAGTGGCATGCCGATGCTCTGGTGATTCATTCCGTGAAGAGCTGTCGGCTGTTCTCCGCCGGACAGGGTGATATGCGTGAATACTTCACCAAAGAGCTCAACGTTCCGACTCTGTTGATCGAATCGGACCTGGAAGATCCGCGATACTTTTCCGAAGCGCAGCTCAAAAACCGCATCGATGCTTTCTTTGAATCGTTGGAGCACAAGAAAATGGTTCGAGCGGGAGCGGAAGCAGGAGGCGTGGCATGATTTACGCCGCAGGTATAGATGTTGGCTCGACCCAGACCAAGGGTATTATCCTCAATGACAAGCTCGAGATAGTTGCCAGAGCTCTGACCGATACCGGCGCCTACGTTACCAGAGCCGCGGAAAGATGCTTCGTCGAAGCGCTAAGAATCTCCCGGGTCAAACGAGAAGATGTCGCTTATGTGGTGGGCACGGGTTATGGCAGGTACAAAGTCACGTTCGGTGACGCGCAAATCACCGAAATCAGCTGCCATGCGCGGGGCGCGAGCTATCTCTTTCCCAACACCCGCACGGTGATCGATATGGGCGGGCAGGATGCCAAAGGAATTAAAATCGGCATCGACGGCGACGTCAAAGACTTCGTCATGAACGATAAGTGCGCCGCCGGCACTGGAAGATTCCTCGCCAGCGCCGCCGAAGCTCTGGGCATGACCCTGGGAGACATCGGCAATATCTCGCTTCAGGCTAAGAACCCGGTGCGCCTGACCACCGTTTGCACCGTGTTCGTCGAGTCCGACATCATGTCTTATCTCGCTCAAGGCAAAAAGACCGAGGACATCCTCGGCGGTGTGCACAGCGCCATCGCCGCCCGCACCATCTCTCTGGTTCGCCGTGTCGGTATTGAACCCGAAGTGACTTTCACCGGCGGGGTATCGCTCAACGTCGGCATGGTGCGCGCGCTCGAAGAAAAACTCGGCATGAAGCTCAACGTAAGTCCTGATTCGCATTACGTCGGCGCGCTTGGCGCGAGCATCTTCGCCCTTGAGCGGGCCGGAAAGGCAACAGCCGATAGGCAACAGGCAACAGAACTTGAGGTCGGGCCGACTGCCTGATTTAGGAGGCATCATGACTTTTGTCGCTGGCATTGATATCGGCGCCAAATCGACCAAGGCGCTGATCATGGACGGGGAAAAGCGCATTTGCGGCACCGCAACGGTGAAGACCCGGCCGGATTTCGCCGCGATCGCCAAGGAGGCGTTGGATGGAGCGCTGCAGCGGGCAGGGCGCAAGGAGAGTGACCTCAACTATATCGCCACCACCGGCTTCGGCCGCTACAACGTTCCTTTCCGCGATGTGCAGATCACCGACATCACTTGCGTGGGCAGGGGCGCAGTTTTCCTCTTTCCAAAGACTCGTTGCGTGCTCGACATCGGCGCGCAAAGCACACGAGCGCTGCGCGTCAGCGACACCGGCAAAGTCCGCGAATTTCGCACCAACGATAAGTGCGCCGCCGGCGCAGGCGGCTTCATCGAACGCGCTTGCAAATATCTCGAGGTCAATATCGATCAGGTCGGCGATCTCTCTATTCAGGCAAACAAACCGCAGACTATCAGCAGCGTCTGCGCCGTCCTGGCGGAATCGGAGATTATCAATCACGTCTCCCAAGGAGAGTCGGTCGAAAACATTTTGCGCGGCGTCCACAACTCGCTGGCATCCCGCGCGCTCGCATTACTCAAACGATCGGGCATGGAAGACGAGGTCACCTTCGTCGGCGGTGTCGCTCGGCAGAAAGGCATGGTCAAGGCGTTGGAGGAGACGCTCAAGCGCAAGATCAATGTGAGCGAGGAGCCGGAGTTGGTCGGCGCTTTGGGCGCCGCTCTGCTGGCGCTGCGGCGCCTGGAGAAGATGCGCGAAGATAAAAAGACAGCCGTGCTCGGAGAGGAGGCAAGGGCAGCGTCATGAAGCTTCAAGGAAAAACCGCTCTGATAGCAGGAGGCGGGGGAGGAATCGGACGCGCGGTCGCTCTGGCCTTGGCGGGCGAAGGCGCAAAGACCGCGGTCGCGGATATCGTCAAAGACAACGCGGAGAAAGTCAGCGGCGAGGTCAAGGCCCTCGGCGTGGACGCAATCGCCTGCCAGGTCGATCTGACCAAGAAGGCCGATGTCGATCGCATCGTGAACGAAGTTCTCGCGCGCTTCGGTCAGATCGATATTCTGGTCAACTGCCAAGGTTGGGATCGATTGGAGCCCTTCGTGGAAAGTCAGGAAGAGACCTGGGAGAAACTGCTGGCGATCAATTTCAAGTCCGTGCTTTACACGGCTAAAGCCGTATTGCCCCAGATGATCTCCCATGGCGGCGGCAAGATCGTCAATATCAGCTCCGATGCGGGCCGGGTCGGCTCCAGTTGGGAGGCGGTGTATGCCGGCGCCAAGGGAGCTGTCATCGCGTTCTCAAAGACCATCGCTCGCGAGGTGGCGCGGTATAAGATCAACGTCAATGTCGTGTGCCCCGGCCTGACGGAGACCCCGCTGCTGGAAGCCGTCCGAAGCCAATCGGAACAGACCGCGAAAATTATCGAAGCGGTCACCAAGGCGACACCGTTTCGCCGTCCGGCGAAACCAGAAGAAATTGCCGAAGCTGTGCTGTTCTTCACCTCTCCTGCGGCTGAGTTTATCACCGGGCAAACGCTGAGCGTGAGCGGCGGTCTGACGATGGTGTGAACGCCATGTGTGTTCGTGAATCGAGGCTCGTGTTCGTCGCGAGCTCGAGAAACGATCCCTGTGGGTGAGAGGAGAAAGAAAGATGCGAAACGGTATCAAGGCAATCGACTTCATGTACTACGTGGCGACGCCCGAATTCATCGCCAAGTGGAACGAGGCGAAAAAAGGCGAGCTCATCTGCCGTATGGAAAAGGCCATCGGCGGCCTGCCGCAGTATGACAGCATCGAGGCGATGATTGCCAAGATGGACGAAGCCGGCGTTGATAGGGTCTTCATCACTCAGTGCAAGATGTGGTCATACCGCAACAAGTGGATGTATATGGACACCAAGCTCGAAGAAGTGGCGCAATACACGAAACGCTATCCGGACCGCTTCGTCGGCCTTGCCAGCTACAATCCCTTTCGCATCAAAGAGTCGCTGCAGGAGCTCGAACAGGCGATCAAAGTCTATGGCTTCAAGGGCGTCTATATTCACATCTACGGCTTCGATATCCCGCTGCATGATGCCAAAATGTATCCGCTCTACGCCAAGTGCGATGAGCTCAAGATTCCTGTGTCGATGCAAGTCGGTCATGTATTGGAAGCAATGCCGAGCGAGCATGCGCGACCGATTTACCTGGATCGCATCGCCAGCGATTTTCCCGATCTCAAAATTATCGGCGCGCACACCGGCTGGCCCTGGGTCGAGGAGCTGATCTCGGTCTGCTACAAGTGGGACAATGTTTACTTCGGTGTGGATGCCTGGATGCCGAAATACATGAAGCCCGAGATCATCCACTACATCAACAGCCGCATGGGACAGGATCGTTGCCTGTGGGGGACCAACGGCCTGCCCTGGAAAGAGAGTCTGGACCAGTGGGAAGAGTTGGGATTGAAGGAAACCACCAAGAAAAAGCTTTTGCGCGATAACGCCGTGGATCTCTTCGGTTTGAGTCAATGATCGAAAGGAGGCAGCCATGTGCCGATTTTTGTCTCTCGATTTTGAGTACACTTTGAAATGTCCCATCGACAAGGAGAATCACACCATCAGATTGCAGGCCTATCCGCAGCTGCGCCGCCATCCGTTGGATGTGGTCGAGTGTGACGCAAAACCTCTAGTCGACCAGCTTACCTGCGGCAAAGCCTGCCGTGGGCTGCTCGAATCGGGCGAGTTTTGGCAAAGAATCTATCCGGAATCGGCGACTTTCGCGGGTAGCCAGTGAGCTGTTTCTATGAATGGCCGTTTCGAAGCCGGCAATGATTGGAGCGCATCCTAGTATGCAAACCCTACAGTACGAAGAGGACGGCGCGGTTGCGACGATCCGATTGCATCGGCCGGAAAAGAAAAACTCGCTCAATGCCGAGATGCGCCATGAAATGGCGAACTTGCTGAACGATTTGGCGCGCAAACCCGACATCCGGGCGGTGGTCATCACCGGCAGCGACGAGATTTTTTGCGCTGGCGCGGATATCAGCGAGATGGGAGGGCCACCCGATGCTGAATCCTCCTATCACCATGCGCGCGACTTTCAGATCCTCTTCGATCGGGTGGAATCATTACCTCAACCGGTGATTGCGGCAGTTTCAGGATTTGCCCTTGGCGGCGGCTGCGAATTGGCGATAGCCGCGGATTTTCGCATCGCTTCGGAGAGTGCGCGTTTCGGGCTGCCCGAGATCAAGATCGGCGCGTTTCCCGGCGGCGGGGGCACGCAACGACTGCAGCGCTTGATTGGCGTTGCCAAAGCGAAAGAGATGATTTTGACCGGCGACCCGATCGGCGCGCAGGAAGCGCTCGCCGCAGGTTTAGTGATGAAAGTGGTGCCCGTGGGCAGGTGCCTGGAAGAGGCGAGCAGCCTTGCCGCCAAGCTGGCGGCGCTGCCTCGTCTCGCGTTACAAGCATCGAAGATGCTGATCAATCGGAGCCAGGAACTGGACTTAGCCACGGGACTCGAATTCGAAGCGCGCACTTTCGCGGCTATCGCGCACACGCACGATCTGACTGAGGGAACGAGAGCCTTCTTGGAGAAGCGTAAAGCAAATTTTACCGGCAAGTAGCAGATGAAGGATCTCGCTGGAAGAATCGTCCTTGTCACCGGCGCAACACGCGGCATCGGCAAAGCCATTGCCCTAGCGTTTGGCGCCGAGCAAAGCCGGGTGGTCATCACTGGCAGAACCGCAGCCGCGCTTGAAGAAGTCGCGGCGACGCTCCGCTCCACAGGCGCGGAAGTATTGGCACACCAATGCGATGTGACTCAAAAGCCGCACGTGGAAAGCCTTCGGCAGGAGATCGAAAAACGTTTTGGCGCGGTCCAAATTCTCGTGAACAATGCCGGCGTCGCGCCAGCAGCGGATTTCTTGGAGATGACCGACAAGCTGTGGGATGAAGTCATGCGTGTCAATGTAAATGGCGCCTACAACTGCTGCAAAACCTTTTTGGCACCTATGATCGACGCACACTGGGGCCGCATCATCAACATCGCTTCAACCGTGGCCCGCGTTGCTTATCCGGGAATCGCCGCATATGCGACATCCAAACACGCGAGCCTCGGCCTGACGCGCGCGTTGGCTATGGAAACCGCCAGATCGGGGGTTACCGTGAACGCGGTATGCCCGGGCTATGTCAATACCGAATTGACCCGCGAAAACGCGCAGCGACTGGCCGAAAAACGCGGCCAATCGTTGGATCAGGCGCTCGCCATGCTGGCGGCGAGCTGTCCGCAACGGCGTCTCATTGAGCCGGAAGAAGTTGCCTATGTGACGCTGATGCTCGCCTCGGATCGGGCCCGAGGCATCACCGGCCAGGCGATCCAAGTCGACGGCGGCGCCGTCATGGCTTGAACAGAAACGACAGCTGCAAGGAGAACATTGGATGAGTTATTCCAGTTTTGTTTTCGAGAACAATGACGGCGTCGCGACGATCCGGCTCAATGATCCGGAAAGGCTCAATGCGCTAACTTTTCAAACTTACGCCGACCTGGAAAAAATCACGGCGGAATTGGCCCACGACCTTGCCGTCAAGGTCGTCGTGCTCACGGGGACCGGCAAAGGTTTTTGTTCCGGTGGTCGAGTCGACGACATCATCGGGCCGCTGCTCAAGATGAAAGGCGACGAGCTTTATAAATTCACCCGAATGACCTGCAATGTGGTCAAGAACATGCGCAGCTTGAAAAAGCCGATCATCGCCGCAGTCAACGGCATTGCCGCCGGCGCTGGCGCGATGCTCATGCTGGCGTCGGATCTGCGCATCTTCTCGGACAAAGCGCGGGCGGCGTTTCTATTCGTAAAAGTCGGTTTATCGGGCGCCGATATGGGCGCGCTCTATTTGCTGCCGAGAATCGTCGGCTTGGGAAAAGCCACCGAACTGGTCTACTTCGGCGACACCATCGATGCCCACGAGGCGCAGCGCATCGGCTTGGCCAATCGGGTCGTGCCGGGTGACACTTTGATGGACGAAGCCTACAAGTGGGCTAACCGATTAAAGGATGGGCCGCTCTATGCGCTGGGTGTCACCAAGGAGCTGCTCGAATACGAAGCAAATGTCAACTTGGAAACCGCGTTGGAAATGGAGGCGGCAGCCCAGGCAAGATGTATGGAAACTCCGGACTTCATAGAGGGTTACAATGCGTTCGTTGAAAAAAGGCCATTGCGGTTCAACCGCGACTGAGAGCTCGACCGGAGGAATAAAATGAAAAAAGAGATTTCCGTCAGAAATCTGGAGAAGCGCGATCTATCTGCGATCGTTAGCTTGGAGGAGCGCCAGACCGGGATAGCGCGTCCCGCGTACTGGGAGAAGAGAATTGAAATCTCCGAGGCCATTCGGCCCCACTGGGCCTCTTTGGTCGCCGAGATCGACAATCGCGTCGTCGGCTTTGTCTTGGGACGCTCCGGTGAATTTGAGTTCGGATTACCCGGCACCATCGCGTGGATCGAAATAATCGGGGTTGACCCGGCGTATCGCGGCCAAGGGATCGCCCACGAACTCGTCAGACAATTCGCCGAATCGGCTGAAGATCACGGTATCAAGACCATTTTTACTCTGGTCAGCAACAGCCAGGACGAGATGCAGCATTTTTTCAGCAGATTGG
>JAICEJ010000174.1 GCA_025924215.1 Candidatus Binatia bacterium | reverse complement strand
GGCGAATTTTTCACCGAGGTTGGAACTTCGTTGCGTGTCGCTGCCAACGCTCTTGCAGACAAGCAGATACGGGTCCGACTAACGCCTCGGATAAGTTATTTTTCCGCCGAGCATTCCGGCGCGATCGATTTCACCGAGGCAATGACTGAGATGATCGTTCGCAATGGCCAACCTGTGTCGCTAGGCGGTTCAACGAGCCGCATACACGAACTGACTCGGCAGATCTTAGGATACAGTGAGCGCACCAGCAGCAGCGAAACCCAGTTGGTTTTAACTGCGACGTTACAGTAATCGGTTTCAAGAGGCACATTCGCAGATGATGTATTTTGTTTCATCGTTGCTCGCGCCAGAAAACGGCGGAAGTTCTTGACAACCTAGCCCTGCTAGGTGCTCAAATAAACTATAGGAGGACTCGTTATGGGATTTAAAGGTTATACGATCATTGATGGTGACGGTCATGTGATTGAGGATACCAAGGCTATGGTTGGGTTCATGCCTCAACCCTACCGCGATAAGTTCGATACCCATCCATTCTTTAATCCGTTTCCGCCGCTGGATCACCTCCATTCAGCCAACATGCACGATTTCCAGCCGGGAGCATTCAACAAAGTCGGTCCCGACGGTTGGTTGGATTTCCTCGAGGATGTGGGAATTGAGACAACCGTTCTTTACACCACGCTCGGCCTGGCGTTCGGGAAAATTGTCAGCCGCGATTGGGCGATCGACGTCGCGCGCGGCTACAACGATTGGTTGTATCATGAGTACCTGAAGAAAAGTCCGCGCTTCAAGGGAATTGCTTTGATTCCGCTCCAAGAACCGCAGGCCGCTGTTGAAGAGCTGAGAAGGGCGGTGAAGGAACTGGGCATGTGCGGCGCGATGCTGCCGTCCACCGGTATTCAATCGAATCTCGGTGATCAGCGTTATTGGCCGATCTATGAAGAAGCCGATCGTTTGGGTTGCGCGCTCGGCGTTCATGGCGGTGCGCACGAGAACATGGGGCTGGATGACTTGAGCCCGTATGCGCCGGTTCATGCTCTGGGTCATCCCTTCGGTCAGATGATTTCGTTTGCCGGCATGGTCTTCAACGGCATATTCGATAAATTTCCCAATGTGAAATTTGGTTTTATGGAAGGGGGCGTCGCTTGGCTGCTGATGTGCTTGGAACGCTTCGATCGTTCGTGGGAAACACACATCCAGCATGATCCGCGCAAACGTTTCCTTAATCTACGCCCCAAAGAAAAGGTCCGTGAATATATCTCGCGGCATATCGACGAAGGCCGGATTTTTATCGGTTGCGAAGGGGAAGAGCCCGATATCGCCTATGCGATCGGGCGGGTAGGCAATAAGCCGTTCGTTTTTTCCAGTGACTATCCGCACGAAGTGAACAATGAATTCTGCAAACATGAGATTACCGAAATGCTGGAAAATAAAGAGATGACCGAGGTGGACAAAAAGGCGGTCTTGCATGAAAACGCCCGCCGATTCTACAGTCTGGGCACGCCGGCGCTATGAACGCTCAGGCGCGCATTGGTTTGATCATTCCTTCGAGCAATCGATTAACCGAGCCACAGTTTAACCGTTATGCGCCGCCGTGCGTTAATACCCACGTCACCCGGCTGCGCATGACGGGCAAATATCGCAAGCCTCTAAACGAGCTGAAACGAGCGCTGGTCGAAGCCTCCGAAGCTCTTTCTGACGTCAATCCGGGGATTATCGTTTTTCACTGCACGGCAAACTCGATGGAGAATGGATTGGCGCACGAAGCCGCGATCGTTGAAATCATCGAACGAGCCAGCGGCTGTCCCACCCTCACTACGGCGCAAGCAATCACCCAGGCTTTCAACCACTTTGCCATCAAAAAACTGGTGCTCATCAGTCCCTACGTTCAAGCGACCAACGAACACGAAGTTCACTATCTTAAGGAAGCCGGCTACACAGTCGTCCATGAGCTAGGTCTCGGACTTGAAAGTCACGGTTACTCGGCCGTGACTCCGGAGGAATGGAAGAGTATCGTCAGAGAGAATGCTCGGGCGGATGCCGATGGCTACTTTCTCAGTTGCACGAACACGCGCATGATCGAAGCCATCTCCGAGATTGAGCGGGAAATGGACAAGCCGGTCATCAGCAGCAACCAAGCAACCCTGTGGGCGTGCCTGGAACGGCTAGGCATCTCTCATTCGAACAACAGTCTGGGGCGGCTTTTCAATTAGCTGTGCAGTTTCAGGTCGGATACCCGCGCGCTCAGCAATTGCCTTCCACCGCGAGCGCCCGAACTGTTTATAGTTTCGCTAGCTTTTCTTTCAATCCGGTATAGCGCCGTTCCAACCGAACGTTTTGAATCGCCATCGCCAGAGCGCGGCGGCTGCCGACGAGTACCACTCTTTTCTTACCTCGCGTAACCGCAGTGTAAAGAATACTTCGATGGAGCATCATATAGTGGGACATGTGCAACGGGATGACCACCACCGGGTATTCACTGCCCTGGCTCTTGTGAATCGATGTGGCATAGGCCAGGCTTATTTCATCCAGCTCATCGTCGTTGTACTCGACTGTCTTGTCGTAGAAGTCGACGTGAACCTTCCCTTCCTTGCGATCTATGTCGGTAATTCGGCCAAGGTCGCCGTTGTAAATACCTTTGTCATAGTTGTTGCGCAGCTGCATGACCTTGTCGTTGGCGCGAAGTAAGATTTCGCCACGCTGCAGTGAATCGCCGATGGGATTGAGTAAACTCTGCATCTCGCGGTTGAGTTGGATAGTCCCGAGCATGCCCCTGTGCATCGGCGTCAGGAGTTGGATGGCATGGGCGATCTCGTCGGCTGCAAGGTTCAACGTTCGTGGTAACTTTTCTTTAACCAGCTCCTTGAGCGATTGGAGAATTTCTTCTTCGGATTCGCGCGCCAGCAGAATGAAGTCTCGCTCCGAGTTATCGCTCTGCGTCACTAATGACTGCCCCTGGAGAATACGATGAGCGTTGGCGACGATTAGGCTATGCCGATCTTGCCGGAAGATGCGGCGCAACATGACCACCGGTATCATTCCAGAATCAATCAGATCGCGCAGCACGCTCCCCGGTCCCACTGACGGAAGCTGATCGACATCGCCGATGAGAACGAGATGACTATGGCGGTCGATGGCGCTGAGCAGATTATCCATGAGCGCCAGATCCACCATCGAAGCCTCATCGATGATCACCACGTCGGCCTCCAACGGTCGATCTTCGCTCCGTTGGAAGCCGCCTTCATGTGGATTGTATTCGAGCAGCCGGTGAATCGTCATCGCTTCTTCGCCGGCGCTTTCAGCCATGCGCTTGGCGGCTCGTCCGGTCGGCGCGGCGAGAACGAAGGAAAATTTTGCGCGCCGCAAGAGAGCCAATAATGAGTTGAGCAAAGTGGTTTTGCCGGTTCCAGGCCCGCCGGTGATGACCAAGACCTTTTGCTGCAGCGCTTGGCGCACTGCTTCTTGTTGTTCCTCTTCGAGAATCGCAAAGGATTGATCGATGAGTTCCAGATCGGTCAACCCTATCAACTCGCGTGGTTCAGCGGTGGAACCGGGGACGGACTTTCTTCCACCGCCGAGCGTGACAGAAGGACTCGACAGTAGCCGGTGCAGCGCTTCAGCGACTCGCTGCTCAGCGCGATAAAGGTCGGCCAGATAGACATGCGCCCGCTCCTCGCTGGTAGTCTGTTCCAGGATCACGTCGCCGCTCGCAGCCAGCTTTTCCACCGCATCCTCGATCACACCTTCGCCGACCCGCAGCAGCGACGCGGCATTACGGATAAGAGCCGAGAAAAGCACGAAGCAATGCCCCTGATCAACAAACTCTTTGAGGACATGAAGCACGCCTGCTTGCACACGGAGGGGGAAATCACCGCTAATCCCGAGTCTCGCGGCGATGCGGTCTGCCAGGACAAAACCGACACCATAGATATCGCGCGCTAGCGCATAAGGATTGTCCTTGACCCGTCGAATGGTATCCAAGCCGTAGAACCGGTAAATTTTAAGCGCCAGTACGGCGCCGATGCCGTGTCCCTGCAAGAACACCATGATGTCTTGCATTCCGCGCTGCGCCTCCCAGGCCTGCATAATCCCACGCGCGCGCGCCGCGCCGATGCCTTCGACTTCAAGCACACGATGCGGCTCCTGGGAGAGAATCCTCAAAGTTTCCAATCCGAAGGCGTCGACCAAACGGCGCGCATACGTCGGCCCGATGCCTTTGATCATGCCCGAGCCAAGGTATTTTTCGATGCCTTCCAAAGTTGCGGGATCAACCTTTTCCCAATGATCGGCTTGAAATTGCTGGCCGTAGCGTGGGTGCGTTTTCCAGAAACCGAAGACTTTGATCTCCTCGCCTTCCGAAACGGGATAGACTGTGCCGACCACGGTGACGCCGGGGGCATTTTCGACGTCCAGCCGCAAAACCGTATAGTTAGTGTCGGGATGATGGTAAGTTATCTTATGCACGGTGCCCTGCACCGCGATTTTCTCGGGCTGTTTTACCACGACGTCTTATTCCGAGCCTGCATGGATTGAATCATCCCCTGAAAAGCCTTAGCTCGGAGCAGGGCGTTGACCGGCATGCGCCGAGTTTGCGCCAAAGTGTCCTGGCTCGAGTTTGGCTATAAATAACAAGCGCTTGCGTTTTCCCGAGCGGATGCTTACATTCGACTGTAGCAGATATGCGCCGCCTCCCGCACCTGACCCATCCATTCCAGAACGTTGCCTCCCGGTGATACTCACGGCGAACGTGTTTTCCGTTGTCTTCGACCTGAAGACACGGAGGAGAGATATTGATGATCGTCGAAAATCTTTTTTTTGAAGCAGCCGTCATTTTTCTTTTAATTCTGGCCAACGGATTCTTCGCTGCTTCGGAAATCGCCATGATCGCAATCCGCAAAAGCCGGATCGACACAATGATCGAAAAGGGGGTCAAATGCGCTTTAATTATCGGTCGCCTCAAAAAAGATCCAGATCGATTTTTGGCCACGGTACAGATCGGGGTTACGATTGTCAGCTCGCTGGCCTCGGCCCTCGGCGGGGCTGCGGCGATCTCGTTTGTTAAACCGGCTATTGAAGCAACGGCGATTCCGGCCGTCGCCCCTTGGGCCGACGTGATCGCCATCGCAGTGGTCGTTATCCCGATCTCCTATCTTTCGCTGGTGTTCGGCGAGTTGGTGCCCAAATCGCTCGCCCTTCGCTTCTCTGAGCAGATCGCATGCATGGCTGCCCGCCCGATCGATCTTTTGTCGCGCCTTAGCTCATTTCTTGTGAGAATTCTGACCGGGTCCAGCAATGCGGTGCTTCGGTTGTTCGGCGGCTCCGAAGTCGAAGGCGCAAGTTTCATCAGTGTTGAGGAGGTGAAATCTCTCATTCGTGAAGGAGCGGCGAAAGGTATCTTCAACGAAACTGAGAAAGAGCTGATCCATGGTGTGTTTGAGCTGGCCGACACGCCAGTGAAAGCCGTCATGGTGCCGCGCACTGAAATTCACGCGCTCGAGATTCACTCCACTCCCAGCGAAGCCGCGGCAAGTTTCATCGAAAGCGGCTTCTCGCGCATCCCGATCTATGACGGCGAGCTGGATCACGTGGTCGGGGTTCTTTATAACAAAGATTTCTTTAAGACTCTGCAACAAAAAACCGAGTTTCGGATAAAAGATCACCTGCATCCGGCGTTCTTCGTCCCCAGCACACTGCCCATAAGCGAGCTGCTCAAGCAGTTGCAACGGCGCCGACTAGCGATGGCGATGGTGGTCAACGAATTCGGCGAGGTCGAGGGATTGGCGACTCTTGAAGACCTGCTGGAGGAGATCGTCGGCGAAATCCGCGACGAGTATGATCGCGAAGAGCGCGGCCCGGTGGACCGGTTGCCTGACGGATCCATGGTCATCCAGGGCTCGGCCCTATTGAAAGATCTGAAAGCGGACTTCGACCTGCCGTTCGAGGAGTCACCCGATTATCATACCCTTGCCGGGTTCCTGCTAGCTAGGCTAAAGCGCATTCCCCGGGGCGGTGAATGGGTCGAAGAAAATGGCTACAAGCTCACCATCGTCGATATGGAAGGAAGGCGCATCGTCAAGATAAAACTGGAGCAAAATCCGCACAAGCAAGTTTGAATTGTTAGTAGCAACGAATTTCTATTTCATTGCCGTCGGGATCGAGGAAGTAGACGGATGTCGCTTTGCCACGGGCGCCCCAGCGCGAGACCGGCCCTTCTCTGATGATGATTCTATTATCTTTCAAGTAGTCGAGGATGCCGGCGAAATCCTCTTTGCTGGTGACCATGCAAAAATGATTCAGATTGCTCGCTGGTTCTCCGTCACTCTGCCTACTCTGTTGTCCCTGAACTGGAAACAAATCGATGATGGTGTCGGCATTGATGCGCACGGACGGAAAGCCGGCCTTGCCGGTCCGGAATTCGTCGAGACGTTCCGCCTTCAAGCCCATCACACCGGTATAGAATTGCAGAGAGCGTTCGATATCACGGACGTTTAGCACGATATGGTCGAGCTCGCTGATTTTAAACCCGCTCATAATTTGCCTCCTCCGCTTTGGGACGGATTAATCGAATCCTTCTGAATTGCTCCGATCTCTTGCAACAACCTTTCGACATCTTCGGGAGTGCCGATAGTGATGCGCACGCTGTCTCGCAGTTCCGGTGTATCAAAATAGCGCACGTAAATCTTTCTTTCCCGCAGCGCCTGGTAAAGCGCTTTTTGCTCCTGTCCTTTCCTTTGCGCCATCACAAAATTCGCGTGCGAGGGGTACACATAAAAACCCAGCTTAACCAATCCATCGACCAGTTGGCGCCGGGTTTGCTGGATGCGGCGAACATTCTGCTGCATCCAGGGAAGATCATGCAACGCAGCCGTAGCGGCAACCAGGCTCAGACGATTTAGATTGTAACTGTCTTTGACCTTCATCATACCAGCGATCAATTCGGCACGGGCAAAAGCGAGACCGATGCGCAGACCCGCGAGAGAAAAGGATTTGGAGAAAGTCCGCAGCACGATCAGATTGGGAATGCTCTGGGTCAAACAAATAGCCGATGAACCAGGGTCTTCAGCGAAATCGATGTAAGCCTCATCGACAACGAGAACTCCGGACACGGCCCGAGCGAGCCTCTCGATTTCGCTCAAACTTACCAGCGTTCCCGACGGCGAGTTGGGATTGCACAAAAACGTGACAGCGGCGTTTGCCGAGTGTAACTCCGGCGGAATTGCAAAATCGGCAGGATAATTGACGCACACCAGCTCGCCATCTTGAACCTTCACCAAAGTCTCATAAAGCGAATACGTGGGCACTGGGAATGCGACTCGATCGGCGCGACCGACAAAACAACGCAAGATAATTGACAGGATTTCATCCGAGCCATTCCCGGCCAGAATATTCTCAAGGCGGACACCATAAACCTCTGCTGCAACGTTGCGGAGAGAATCGCTGAGCGGTTCCGGATAGAGCCTGAGCGACTGGTTTGTCGCATCACGTAATGCCGCGAGCACGCCCGGCGAAGGCGGGTACGGATTCTCGTTTGTGTTGAGCTTGACAAGCTTTTCATCACCAGGCTGCTCGCCGGGAACATAGCCGGCCATCGATGCAATGTTGGGGCGAAAATAACGTGACATGGTGCGGATTCTAGCTGTCGCGAAAACCCATTTCAAACCACAATTGATTAGCTAATCCGAGGTAGGCGCCCTCGAGCAGTCTTCAGCTTAGTCGAAAGGTTTTTTGTCCAAATTTAATCGATTTTGTCCAGGAAAAGCTCCGTTGTGCACGATTTCACACGATTCTGCGTAACCGCTATTTATAAGCTGCTGAAAATCAAGGGGTTTCGTTTTTACAGCTGGCATGTTTTTGGCACTGTGCCGGCAGATTCGTGCTGCTGTGAAAGCGCGCCGTACTTCCAAGAAACTGCCGAGATTTGCTCCGAGAATGTTTTCCTTGAGCAAGAGATCACGGCCTTAATTGCGTGAAAATAGGCAGCCATTCAGTACTAACTCGGCCGCAGACTTAATGGCGGTCGGAGTAATACGGCGAAGCGAATTTGGCAGCGTCGGAGGAAACTATGCACAATCGTAATCAGTGTGAGATTGATGAAGTGGCCGCCTTGCAACAAGCAATCGGAGCTAAGGAATTGCTCTTGCGCGAGCGCGAGGCTGCGTTCGAAGCTCTGGAACAACGGTTGAACTCGACGATCGAACAACTGAGCGCGGACTTGAATGAAAAACAAACTTTAATCGGTCAAAACGAAATCAAATCTCAGCAAGCGAAAGCAGACATTAGTGAGATTGTGGAACAGAAGACCCGACTGGAGATGCTTCAAAAACAAACAGAACGATTGTTATCTGCTCAAGCCGAGCAAATCCGCGCCGGAGTTCGCGCTGAAATCCAATCTATGGAGAGGCAGCTCATCGAAAAGAACTCGGAGCTTCAAAAGTGCCAGGCCTGCGCCATGGACCTGCGACATCGATTAGCGGAAATGCAGTTGCTCAGTGAAACACGAGCCGTTCAAATCGAGGATCTTAAGGCAGAAACCGTTCGCCTGTCGCTGAAAATTAACCGACGCGAGCCGGTGAAGCTCGGAACCGAAGCTGACGGTGATCATGACCGCGGCCACGGTCGAGAGGCCGAAGCTGCGTCTGGTGAGATTTCGGCCGCGCTGGACACAAACAGCCACAAGTCAGAGAAAGCAGAAACACCGGGGTGGGATGAGATCATGACCCTGCGCCACGACGCGGAAGAAAAGAATCTTCTTCTCGCCAGCCGCAATGAAGAACTGATGCGGGTGAAAGCAGAGATGGACCTTCTTCACGGCGAGCTAAGCGAACTCAAGTCAAGCAATAAGCGCATTCAGGAATCGGCCAAGACTGAATGCGCAGAGATGCGCAGCGAGTTTCAAGCCCAAGTGGCTTTTTTACAGGCGGAGCTCAGCCAAAGGGACTGGACGCTCCAAGAACGTGAAGCAGCGCAGAAGGTTCTTGAGCAAGGCCTTCGCGCGAAGATCGGCCAATTGGAAGTTCAGCTAGAGCAGGTAAAAACTTCTACTGCGGGTCCAGCTCAGGAATTCGTTCTCGGTGTTAATTGGGAGTCAGAGGCGCGGTTAGATGATACGTGGAAGCTGCAAGAACGGCTCGACGGCAACGGCGCGGAAATCGCG
>JAICEJ010000173.1 GCA_025924215.1 Candidatus Binatia bacterium | reverse complement strand
CGGCTCGTAACAGATCGGTCTTGGTCGGAAAGGAGGCGTACAGGGTTTTCTTGCTCATCCCCAATTCTCCGGCTAGATCGTCCATGGTGACGCCGCGAAAACCGTGGGCAAAAAAGTGTTGCCGCGCGATGACGATGATTCGCGCAGCGGAATCATCGTCCTGCGGTTGAATGTAGATGCCTTTTCGGCTTCGAGACGAAGGGACGGCCATGAAGTACCAAGGAAACTAGGTCAGTATAGTTAGTTTCCTGTATCGCGGCAAGGACAGGTGCAGCTCCTGGAGCAGAGCAGCGACACGCGACGATTAACGCAAATTTTAATAGTCGGGGACGTCAGGTGCCGGGAACCTGTATCTCCTCGTCAACTCGATTATCCGTCTGCGCCAAGCGCCGGCGTCGAGGTGGTTCGATGCGATCGAAAGAACGAGGTCCGGTCGAGCACGTTTTCTTGAAATTGCTCGAGATAGAGATAAATCACTGGAGTGATGAACAAGGTGATGAATTGCGAAACGACCAGCCCACCGACAATCACAAGACCCAGCGACCGGCGCGAGGCGCCGTCGGCGCCGATGCCCAAGGCAATCGGCAGCGCGCCGAATACCGCGGCCAGGGTCGTCATGAGAATAGGACGGAAACGGTCCAGGCTGGCATCGTGAATCGCTTGGTCGGCCCGTTCGCCGGCCATAACTCGATGGATAGCGAAATCAACGATCAAGATGCCGTTCTTTTTAACGATGCCCATCAACATAAACATGCCGACGAAGGCGTAGAGCGATGCTTGTTCGCCAAAAAGCCACAGGGTTAACAGACCTCCCACCAATGCGGTAGGCAAAGTGGATAAAACGGTTAGAGGATGCAAGTAGCTTTCATAAAGAATTGCCAGGATTACGTACATGACAAATACAGCCAGGGCCATTAACAGGGTTAAATGCCGCACCGTATCCTGAAAAGTTTGCGCTTCACCTTGCAAGCTGGCGCGGACAGTAGGCGGCACAATTTCTGCCGCCGCCTTGTTGATGAAATCTGTGGCTTCGCCGACCGCGACTCCCTGTTTGAGATTGAAGAACAGGGTGACACTGGTGAACTGATTTAGATGATTCACTGCCTGCGGGCCTAGCGATTCTTTCCAGGTGACCAACGTGTTCAGTGGCACAAGCTTTTTGCCGTCGTCGGATTTAATGTGCAGCAAGGATAGATTTTGGGCTTCAGAGCGAGCCGCATCCTCGGCTTCCAGAATGACCTGATACTGATCTTCGGGTTTTTTGATTAGATAAAGATAGTTTTGCGCATAGGCACTGCGCAGCAACTGAAGAATGCGCGCCTCTGAGACTCCGTGCAGCCGCGCCTCTTCGCGTTTGAGTTCAATGTCAAGGTTCGGCGTATTGCTGAAATAGTCGGAAGATAAACTGGCAAAGCCCGGATAAGGCCGCAAACGCTCCATTAGCTTGCCAGCGACATCGTAAACTTGCTTGGGGTTCACACCGGAGAGCGAGAATGCGTACTGCCCCTGATTTTGATTGGTCGCGCCGGTGCTGATCTCGAGCACCGGACGTGGCCGCATAAACGGCATCACTCCCGGCACCATCGCCAGTTTGCCCATCAACCCGCCAGCTACATCTTCAATCGGCGCGCGATTGCCGGGTTCCTCAAGAAACGCCAGAAGTAGGCCCTGGTTCGAGGCAAGAAACTGGCCGTTACCAGTCATGGTAAAAGTGGCTCTGACACCGGGGTCGGCGCGGAGAATTTCATCGGCCTGGTTCTGAAGCTGGTGCATTTGCCCTGGCGACGAGCCTTCGCGGCCGATCATCAACCCGAATATAAAGCTGCTGTCTCCAGGCGGCAGAAAAGCCTTGGGAACGAGCATAAAAAGCCAAATCGTACCTGCCAGGCACATAACCCAAATTAGCGCTGAAACCCAGCGAAAACGCAGAAACCACCAGAGAGCCCGGCTATAGCGATCGAGAAAACTTTTTTCCCAAGCGCTCATCTTCCTTTCCATCCAGGTTTGCTTGGAACCTTGGCCGCGGTCGCTTAACATCCGAGCGCACATCAGCGGGGTCAAAGTCAGCGACACCAGCCCCGAGGCGATGATGGCGACGACAATTGTGACGGCGAATTCCCGAAAGATCCGTCCGACTAGTCCGGGCATGAAGACCAGCGGGATGAAAACCGCGGCAAGCGAAACGGTCATCGAGATGATTGTGAAGCTGATCTCTCGAGCGCTGGCGATGGTTGCTTCGAGAGCTTTTTGGCCGTGCTCCATCCGACGAACGGTATTTTCAAGAAAAACGATGGCATCGTCGACCAGAAAGCCGATCGCCAAGGTGAGGGCCATGAGCGATAGATTATCCAGGCTGAATTCCAGCAGGTCCATGACCACGAACGTGATCAGCAACGACAACGGCAGAGCCACCGCGGGTATCAAGGTATCCGTGGCGCGGCCGAGAAAAACAAATATGACGATCACCACCAGCGCGAAGGCGATGGCCAAGGTCAACTGCACGTCGAGAATGGAGTGAATGATCGTCTGGGAACGATCATAGATCGGAGTCACCCTCACGGATCCCGGCAATTCGGTGCTGATCAGCGGCAGCAGTTGGCGAACGCTTTGAGCCACTTCCACCGCATTGGCCCCCGCCTTCCGGTTAACCGCGACAATTACCGTGGCTGCGGGCGGATCATAACCGCGCACCCAGAAGCGCATGTTGATGCGCTCATCCTGTACCGAATTTTTTACCTGGGCGACATCGCGCAAATAAACCGGCGAGCCGTTCTTGCTGCTGACGATTAAATCGCCGTACTCTTTGGCATCATCCAGTTGCCCCTGCGGGCGAAGCAGTAACGTTCCGCCGGAACCGTCGAATTGCCCCGCGCCGATGGTGCTGGTGCCGTTGCGAATCGCTTCAGCGAGATCTTCAACGGAAATGCCGCGGGCCCACATGGCGGACGGGTCGGCTTTGATGCGCACTGCCGACTTGGCGCCAAAAACATTGACCCGGCTGACCCCCGGGAGGATGCTAATGCGCTGACCTACTTGAGTGCTGGCATAGTCGTAGAGCTGACCCACCGTGACGGAATCACTGGTCAACGCAATATACATGATCGGTTGATCGTTAGGATTGGTCTTGGAGTATGTCGGCGGCGAAGGTAGGTCCACCGGCAAACTGCCGGTAGCCTGTGAAATTGCCGTTTGGACGTCGGTAGCCGCTACATCGACGCTTTTGTCCAACGCAAATTGCAGAGTCAAGCTGGTATGTCCCTGGGTGCTCTTCGAAATCACCAACTCGAGCCCGTTGATCTGCATGAACTGGCGCTCGAGCGGCGTAGCGATGCTATTCGCCACGGTATCAGGGCTAGCGCCCGGATAGTTCGCTTGAACCTGAATGACGGGATAATCCACTGCCGGCAAATCGTTGACCGGAAGGCGCAGGTAACTGAGAATTCCAAAGAGAACCACCGACACGGTCAAGACCATGGTCATGACCGGCCGGCGAATGAATAACTCTGAGAAGCTCATGATTTGGCGCCAGATTGCGAAGCTGGATCTTTTTTTGTCCCTGGAGCAGCGATCTTAACCTTGCCGCCGGGGGTAACACCAAGCTGGCCATTGATGACGACGCGCTCACCTTCCTTCACGCCTTGCCCAATGACGACGAGATCGCCGTGGCGCTGGCCGACAGTCACAGGCCGCAACTCGGCACTTTCGTCCTGCTTGACGACATAAACAAATGCTCCCTTGGCCGAAAGTTGCGGCGCGTCAGCCGGCACCAAAACCGCCGAGTAATGCGTGTCCAAAATCAACCGGATTCTGGCAAACCGCCCTGGCCAAAAATGCCGGTCTTTGTTTTCCAAAGTTGCGCGCAACTTAACGGTGCCGGTTCCTTCTTGCACCGAATTGTCGAGAAAGGTCAGCTTTCCTTCGCGCGCTTTAGTCCTTTCGTCGGCAAGCCGAACCTCCGCGCGCAGCGTCCGACGCGCCATATTACGCTGCACTTCGGTAAGATCGCTCTCGGGAATCGTAAAATCGGCATAAATCGGATCGAGCCTTTGGATCACCAAAAGAGGGCTATTGCCCGGCGTCACCACATTACCGAGATCCACCAACCGCTGCCCAGCGCGGCCGTCGATCGGCGAGCGGATCGTGCAGTATTCGAGATTCAAGCGAGCTGTTTCCACCGCGGCGCGATTCTGCCCTAGCTGGGCCTCGGCTACTTCCACGGCATTTTTTTTGGCATCGAAATCTTGTCGGGAAACCGCGCGAGGATCGCTGATGGTTTCAACCCGAGCGAAGTTGGTCTTAGCCAGGTTCAAGGCGGCCTGCGCCTGGGCGACATTGGCTTCGGCTTGATTGAGCTGCGCCTGATACGGACGTGGGTCGATTGTGAACAGCACGTCCCCGGTCCTGACATCGGCGCCATCGGCGAAATGGATCTTCGTAACCCTTCCCGATACCTGTGGCTGGATGGAAACTACCTCTCGGGCAACGATCTTACCGACAGCATCTATATAGATCGGTACATCTTGAGCCAGCGCGGCAGCGACGGAAACCGGTGCGGGCGGGCGCTCGAAGGAGGCGGGCACTTGCCTGTCACATCCCGCCAAGAACAAAATCAGCAGCAGGCCCAAAGTCTCAATCACTTTAACAGGGCTCCCACCGCCCTGCTTCAGCGCCAACCCTCTCATCGGTTTAGGCCACGAGACGTTCAGGAGCAGCTTGAGAAGCCCGCTGTTTCTTCCTTGTTGCTGCTCGGGTGTGCTCCTCCCAGCGCTTCAGGCCGCGACGGATATACCCCGGATCAATTCCCAGCGAAGTGCAGACTGAGTTAAACGAAAAAACGTGCTCAAAGCCGTCGGTGAAAAGCCACTCCCGGGCTTCGTCCAGCAGCACGCGCTTCTTACCGGTCTCAGCAAAGATATTGTCCTGAAACGTACGCACTCCGTCTTCCAAAACGGCCAGCAGCAAGGTCTTCTCCGGCTCCAACGGAATCCTTCTCCGGTAGTTCGCGAAGTACTCGTCCGACATTAAAGTGTCGGGCTGGAATAACGGGCTCAAGCGGTCCTCTGTGCCGAAGCTTTTCTCTTGTTGTTCTTCTTCTAGATGGGTCTTTCTTAGTTCCATTGTCTTAATTCTCATTTTCCTCTCACATTCTCAGGTGAGCTTCTACTCACCACGTTTAATTTAATCACCCAGTAGAGATAATGCCTTGGGGTTGTAAAGACGTTTGATTACTTCATCTCCCAAACCTACCCCTCGAAGCGCAAACCACGTCGCCTGCTCGACCAGCGCATCCTTCGTCACGTTGTAGTCGATCGCCGGAACTTTGGGATGAAGGTGCAGCATCAACGAGAATGCAATGTGGTGCACAAACCAAACCCGCAAATCGCGGCGCAACCGTGTCTCGCCGATGTCTCCGGTCTTGACCGCTTCCTTCACGCAAGCCTCGAACTTGGCGATCCAGGCGCTAGCAAATTTCTTGTGTGTCAACCGAACCAAAGCTCCGTCCTCGAGCAGGCTGCGCACGAGAAGACAGTTCAGCGCCGCCTTGTGCGGATCGCCCGGACGCTGCAGCACATAGTGAGAGATGGTGAAATAAACCATCAAAACCAACGTTGAAGTCGAGGGCTCAAGCGCCAAGATCCGCTTGAACTGCGCAAACGCCGGACCTTTGGCGCAGGCATCCAACATCGCCGCATAAAGAGATTCTTTGCTGGGAAAATGCTTGTAGAGCAGCGCTTCCGAAACACCGGCCGCCTTGGCTAGCTCCCGGGTGGTCGTGCCGTCAAACCCTTTCTCGGCAAAAACGTCCCGCACAGCATCGACAATCGCTTGCTTTCTCTGATCAGCCGACAACCGTGCGACATTTCCCATATTGGTTAGTTAGCATTTACTAACTATCTCTGTCAAGTTTTCTTAAGAGTCGAGAGAGCTGACCGGTTAAAATTTCGCTATCATAACGCCAACAAAACTCCTCTCATCAGCCAAGTTTCCGAGCGGGCGCTCGGCCAGGTCTCTAGAATCAGTTCAAAGACATTCGTACAAGCAAGCCATGAGCGTCAAACTCCCCTTGGGTTGACAGTGCTTTTGAACCATATTAGAGCTGGCCAATAGGTTGCTGCCAATTTTCCCCCAATCGTCCAATGATCTGCTGAGTGCAAAGCCAATAATTTAGGTCGTCCGTAAGAGGTTCAGATGACGCAACATTAGTATGAAGCGTTGATCACGGCGACGTTGGTCGGATGAAGGAGATCTTAAATGGCTTTACGCATTAACGATTCCGAATATTACGCAATCGACGCCCATTCTCACTTGGGTCGGCGCAAAACGCCGTTGGGCCACGGAGTGGCGAGTTTTCTTGGCGATGATTTAGTCCGCAATCTCGACGAAGCAGGCCTCGATTGTGCGGTGGCGTTTCCTCTGGGAGCTTCATACACGGACTATTCAGAGGCAAACCAAATCATGGCGGAGGAAATGGCCAAGCACCCCAAACGTATAATTAGTTTCTGCAGGATCAATCCTAATTTTGGCCCGCAGGCTTCGGCGGATGCGCTGGAGCATTGCCTGGGAAATCTCAAACTGAAGGGAATCAAACTCCATCCGGAGATCGAGTTCTTCGATCCCAACGAAGCGGAGTTAATGGAGCCGATTTATGCTGCGGCTCGGCGCTATCATGTGCCGATTATTTTCCATACCGGAATGTCGAGCAAGGCATCACCAGGGGTTATCGCAGAGCTCGCCGCTAAGTATAAAGATGTCCCGGTTATTCTCGGCCACATGGGTGTTTCGGAATATGTAAAGTTGGCGGTGGCGGTGGCTCGGCAGAACGAGAATATTTTTCTGGAAACGTCAGTCGTGGGTTGGATGCCCCTGCTGCTCGAGGCCTTTCGCGGCGTTGGCACAAGCAAGATCCTCTTTGGCTCCGATCATCCCTACAATCCATTGTCCATGGAAGTTGAAAAAATATCGAGACACGTAACCCGGGCCGCCAAACTCAATCAGGAGGACTTGAAAAAAGTTTTCTCGGCCAATTTTTTATCACTGTTGAAATGGGAGCAGAGAGTCTGATCAACGTCACGCAGGTCGTGTTACATCGAACATCAGCGCATTTAGGACGACCTTGCGCCACGAAACCCGAAGGCGGCGACGGACGACCCGAAGGCATTCGTGGAATGAGTTTGGTGCAAGAAATCGAAGCGACCGGCTTTATCAAACAATTATATAAACAATAATGCTGTTATTGCGCCGGAGTCGCATCGTGGTAGAAAATCGCGACTCGACGTTTCATGGCAATACTGACGAGAAACCGATTTGTGATAGAGCTTAGATAAAATGCTCGTTAGGAAAGCGGAGGCCAAATGAGGGTAATTGAAATCTCGGTACGAGCCTGCGGATCGGCAGTTCTGCTGTCACTATTCTACATTCTCACCGGTTCCGCAGCTCGTGCGGCGGAGATGCCCGTGGTAAGAGCTAATTATGCGGCCATTAGCGGCGCCTTCGCGCCGCTGTGGATTGCAACAGAGAGAGGCTTATTCACGAAATACGGCTTGAATGTCGATCTACGATACATCGCGCCGGCCACGGCGACTCAGGCACTGCTTGCCAAGAACCTTGATATTATTAATCCGGGCGGTGAGATTGTCGAAGCAGGATTGAACGGCGAGCCAGTGGTGTTTATCGCGGGAATTCTCAATCGAGCCGTCATGTCGATCTACGCAAAGCCGGAAATCAACTCGATGTCCGATCTAAAAGGCAAAGTCCTGGGCGTTACCGTGCCCGGCGCGACTACTGATTTCGCCGCCCGTGTGCTGCTCCAACAATCGGGTTTGGCGCCGGGAAAGGATGTCAAGCTTCTTTATCTCAGGGGAATGCCGGAAATTTTGGCGGGAATAAACCAGGGAAACGCCGTGGCGGGAATCTTTACAGCGCCAACAACCTTGAAAGCGCGCACCGCAGGACTTAAAGAATTGGTGAATGTGACAGAGAAGAATATTCCGATGATCCATGCGGCTCTAGCAACAACTAGAGATTATCTCAAGACCCACCCTGATTTGACGCGGCGGTTTTTGCAGGCATATCTCGAGGGCATTAAACACGCTCTCACCGACGCGGAATTCACCAAACAGATGATCGGCAAATATACCAAGACGACCGATGCGGCAGACTTGGAAAGTTCTTATCAAGCATTTGTACCCGCTTGGGAACGGCTTCCCATGGTCCCGCCCGCGGCCGTACAAACAATGCTTAACTTCGCGTCGCATCAGAGCGCCAAAGCGGCGAAGCCCGAAAGTTTCATCGACAATTCCGTACTCATGGAACTCGGTAAGTCAGGATTCGTCGATAAGCTTTATAAATGATCTTTGTAAACCGATCATTTATATACTGCTTTATACTGCAACACCGGAGACCGCCGGCGTCTGCCCGTCCGTTTAGCGAATAAGTTCCTCGACCTTTTTTTTAAGTTCCACGATTGTAAACGGCTTATTGATGTAGCCGTCGCAACCTTGTTCTATGCAGGTGTTGAGATCCGATTGGTGAAATAACGCCGTTGCTGCCAAAATCGGGATGTCCTTTGTTTCGGGATTGGCCCGCAGACTTCGGACGGCTTCCCAACCATCCATTATCGGCATGATCATATCGAGCAGTATCAACTGCGGTTTCTCCCGGATAGCTTTTTCTAAAACGTCCTTACCGTTTTCAGCCAGAATTGGAACGAAGCCCAGATATTCTATCTGTCTGCCCAGCAAGTCACGCATGTCTGGATAGTCATCGGCGATCAAAATCTTCTTCATTGGAGTCCCTTCATAGCTTCAGACAAACGAGGTCGCCCCTCTGGCGCTTCGCAGAGACAGCGGACCCGGGGACAATTCCAAGTGAAGCCATTCGCATTGGCTTGTACGATGATGCTCGATACACCGAGCGCAGAAGGTCACCGAATGGGAATCCGTATCGTCGCGTTCACCGTATCCAAACTGAGGCCAGTTCTCGCATTTCCTGCAGAAGTGCCATACATTCTCATGCGGCAGCTTTCTATAAAAGGTTCTCAAATCGGCCATGCGAGCTCCTGATCAGCAGAGCCTGATTAAGAACCACAGGAGAATGGAGCGGCGATGCAATCAACGACTTTGCTCCAACTTCCTGCCAGTTCATCGCCTATGTTAGTGCTCCTCATGCCGCCCCAGAAAACCAAAGCAACCAGAAAAACGATCAAGGT
>JAICEJ010000172.1 GCA_025924215.1 Candidatus Binatia bacterium | reverse complement strand
GTTTGAAGACGATTGGGAAGGTTGTCTCAGCATTCCTGATATGCGAGGTAAAGTGCCGCGCTACAAATCCATCAGGGTCCAAAGCTTGGACCCTACCGGCGCGCCCTTGGATTTTGTCGCCAGCGGCTTTCATGCCCGCGTGGTCCAGCATGAGTGGGATCACCTGAATGGTAAAGTTTACCTCGATCGCATGCCGGACTTATCGACCCTCACTTTTATCACCGAGTTTGCGCGCTACTGGCTTGGTAAATAGCTGCGGTGATACTCGATTGATTGTCTTTAAAAAAGTGAAAGGATAGAGTCGCGCCATGAATTTTCCACACCTACAGGAGTCTCTTGATCGGGTCATGTCGATGGTCAACCCGGTCATTGGAGACATACTCGATCGCGCTCTCTCCGGCGCGGACATTTCTGCCGAAGAAGCAACTCGGCTGTTTGAGGCGGACGGCGCCGACCTCCCGGCTATGATCTTGGCGGCCAATCATCTGCGCGCTGAAACAGTCGGCGATGTCGTCACTTATGTGGTTAATCGCAATATCAATTTCACTAACGTGTGCGTCAAAGCATGCGGTTTCTGCGCCTTTAGCCGCGGTCATTTAGCCGAAGAGGGCTATTTCCTGCCGGTTGAAGAAATCATTCGACGCGGCCAGGAAGCGCGAGAGTTGGGCGCTACGGAAATCTGTGTGCAGGCTGGTTTAGCGCCCGGAATCGATGGCTGGCACTACATAAAGTTGTGTCGCGCGCTAAAAGAGGCTTTGCCCGATATCCATATTCACGGGTTTTCTCCGGAAGAAGTGTTGTACGGATCGACTCTTTCGGGTCTCTCCATTCGCGACTATTTGAAGGCCTTGAAAGATGCGGGAGTGGGAAGCCTGCCCGGCACCTCCGCGGAAATTTTAGTTGAAGAAGTTCGCCAGCAAATATCTCCCGGGCGAATCACGACTGCGCAATGGGTTGAGCTCATTCAGGCCGCTCACGAACTGGGAATCCCAACCACCTCGACGATCATGTATGGGCATTTGGAAACAGCCCAGCATAAGGCCGCGCACCTCGTCATCCTCCGGGATATCCAAAAACAAACCGGCGGGATTACCGAATTTGTGCCGCTGAGCTTTGTTTATGAGGAGGCCCCGATCTCTCGCCGGAACAAGATCGCCGGCCTTCGTACTGGCGCCACGGGATCCGAAGTCATGAAAATGTACGCGGTATCTCGATTGATGCTCAATAAATGGATACCCAACCTACAAGTCTCGTGGGTCAAAGAAGGCCCGAAGCTATCGCAGATTGCTTTGCTGGCAGGCGCTAATGATTTCGGCGGCACCCTGATCAATGAAAGCATTTCGACCGCCGCCGGCGCGAGCTACGGGCAACTGATGAAGCCCTCACAGTTCCGGGGTTTGATCCGCCAAATGGGGCGCATACCCGCTGAACGGTCGACCACTTATAAGGACATCCGGGTATTTGAGACAGAGAATGGTTCTGTCGATCTGCTCGATCAGGTGGACGACCCGTCAGAACGGTTCGGCTCTTATCGAAACCTGATTGCTTTGAAAAAGTTTCGCTTCAGAGAGTTCTATAGCGAACAAAAAAACAAGCATTAAACATTTCAGCGCCCATCCAACACTTTCTAAAAGCCGCCGCTGGTATGCAAGGTAACCCTGCGAGTTTCGACGCCATCGGAAACCGTTTAGGTTTCAGCATCGCTGAAAACAATAGTCAACGTTTGCGCCTAATTTGGCGCGGCCCAAGATTTCCCGCTTATCTCTGTTTGAGTATTGCCATTCTCTTGCTGTTCATTTCTGTGCCGATCATTGGGGCCATTCGCCTGCGCGGCTTCGTCGGTCCGGCAGCGTCACTGTGGTATTTCCCGGTAATGAACATGATTCTTTTCGGCATCGCTTGCTACTTGCTGACATTGAAGAGAACCATCTTGTTCGATCGTCAGAAAATCGTTCTGACGAACCAGAGCCTGTTCAATCGATCATTGCTGTCGGCCAGCTATTCGGAAATTGAACGAATCAATCTCGGCGTCGATCAAGTGTACAACGGCTTCGCGGTAGCTGGGTCTTCGGCGGCGCAACAATTTCCCGTTCCGTCGCTGCGCTTGTTCCTGGTTAACGGTGACAGCGTATTGTTGGACCGTGGCGGCCGCGCAAGGTTGAGAGAACTCGGGATGCAAATCGGCGAGCGATTGGAGAAGCCTTTGCAGATCGATGCACGACTAGAATTCGAGAAAACCGGGGCAGTGAAATCTCACGAGGAAGCCGAACGCGCCAGAATCTGATGTAATTGCCCCACCGCTTTTTTTACGCCATCCATCATAAGCTGTTCTGCGCTCAACCATCGAACACCGCGCTGGCCGATATCACCCAGGCCAAAGATGTTTTCGCTTAAAGGCTTCTGCGTTTCATCGAATCGCGCCGACCAGATCACGTCGCCGCGCCGAACGTCGATAAGATCCAGGACAAAGGCTACCGATGCGGGGCTCTTGACTCCCCAATCATCGCCGACACGCTCCCGAAACCGTTGTACTCTTCCGACCATAACGGCATCGGCAAAAACCATCTCGCCGATTTGTCGCAGACGCGCGGCATCCGAGGTTGACGGCTTCATTTGCTCGACCTGATTAACCTCGCTTTCAGCGACAATCTGCCAGTTCGGCGAGGAGGCCATTGCCGAGTAGAGCTGTTTGGCGAGCATTTCAGGAGGGTTGTTCTGTTGCAATTTCGCCTGTTCCGCCGCACTGGACGTTTCAGGTGGAAGCACAGCGATACGCCTGATCCGACGCGAATCTAAATCGACGGAGCGCTTACTTTGCAGGTTTCCAGATCCCAAACTGCAGCCGGAGAGAAGTGTAAGAGCGATTGCAATAATCTTGAGCATGTTGATTCGTTACCTTCGATATCTATATTGAACAATCACTTGGATCGGCGTTATTCCGCCGTCTTGGTTCGAATACCCAGTTCGCGAAGTTGCCTGGCGTCAACTGTAGATGGCGCTTCCGTCAGCAAACAGACTGCCCGTTGACTCTTCGGGAAGGCAATGACATCCCGCAGAGATTGCGCGCCGCTTAGAAGCATTGCTAAACGATCGATTCCAAATGCGATGCCGCCATGAGGCGGCGCACCAAAGCTCAAGGCTTCTAGGAAGAATCCGAATTTGGCTTGAGCCTCTTCCTCACCAATTCCCATTAGGCCAAGTATCTTTCTTTGCAACTCCAGCTGATGGATACGAATGCTGCCGCCTCCGATCTCAATGCCATTCAACGCAAGATCATAGGCTTTTGAGCGTACTTTAGCGGGTTCATTATCGAGCAGATGCAGATCTTCGTCGAGCGGCGCGGTAAACGGATGATGCAAGGCAATGTAACGCTGTTCATCGGCGTCATATTCCATCAACGGAAAATCCACTACCCAGACCAGCGCATATTCGTTTTGCCGAATCAGACCAAACTTTTCACCTAGATGTAAGCGCAGATTGCCGAGGGCATCGCAGACGGTTCGTGTCGTGTCGGCGGAAAACAAAATGATATCACCCACCTGAACCTCGGCGATTCTCTCGATGTCTTTTTGTTCTGTTTCCGTTAGAAACTTGGCAATCGGAGATTGCCAGCCTTCATCAGTGATTCTCGTCCAGGCGATGCCCTTTGCGCCGAACGTCGCGACAAAAGGCGTCATGTCATCCAGGTCTTTGCGCGACAGCTCTGCGCCCTTCGGAATTCGAATTCCTTTGACAACACCGCCTTTGACAATCGCCGCGGCAAACACTTTGAATTGCGAACCGCGCAGCACATCAGTAAAGTCTCGCAGCTCCAGACCAAAGCGCATATCCGGTTTGTCGGAACCGAAGCGGCTCATCGCTTCGTCCCATGTGAGACGCTGAAACGGTCGGGTGATTTCAATGCCTTTCAATTCTCGGAAAAGTAAAACGATCATTCCCTCCACGATGCCAATCACGTCAGCGGCCTGGGTAAAAGACATTTCCATGTCAAGCTGAGTAAACTCAGGCTGCCGGTCAGCCCGGAGATCTTCGTCCCGGAAACACTTGACGATTTGAAAATAGCGATCGAGTCCCCCGACCATTAGGATCTGCTTGAATAGCTGCGGCGATTGGGGCAGCGCGTAAAACTTACCTTTGTAGATACGGCTTGGCACCAGATAGTCCCGCGCTCCTTCCGGAGTGCTCTTGGTCAGTACTGGAGTCTCGACATCAATGAAACCGTGCACATCCAGATAGTCACGTATCAACTTGGTCATACGGTAGCGTAGCAGCAGGTGAGCTAAACTGCGGGGCCGTCGTAAGTCGAGATACCGGTACTTCAACCGGGTATTCTCGTTGGCATCGGTTTCGTCATCGATCAAAAAAGGCGGCACCTGTGAGGCGTTGAGCAGCCGCAACTCTCTGCCGGCCAGCTCGACTTCACCGGTCGCCAGATCAGGATTAAGAGTCTCCGCCGGGCGCCTCGAGAGCGCACCGCGCACGGCAATCACGTCTTCTGAGCGCAGCTGCTTGGCTTTTTCGTGGGCAATGGGATCGACTTCCGGATTGAAAACGATCTGTGTGATACCGCTTCGATCGCGCAAATCGACGAAGATTAGCCCGCCGTGGTCACGTCGTGTGTGCACCCAGCCGGTGAGGATCAAGTCGCGGCCGACGTCTTCCGCGCGCGGCTCACCGCAATAGCAGCTGCGTTTCCAATCGCCAAGCTGATCGCCAAAAACTCTCTCAATTGCCATTTAGCTAGCCTTCCTCGACAGCAACGCTCCCTCAACCTCATTCAAACGTATCTCACTTTGCTCCCTGCTGGCCATATCGCGGAGCAAAGCTACTCCTCTAACAAGCTCATTGTCGCCGACGATGAGAACTGCCGACGCGTTGAGCTTATCGGCCCGTCTCATTTGACTCTTGAGGCTTCTCACCTCGCCCTCAATTTCGATGGATAATCCTTGCTGGCGCAGCCGGTGCACCATAGGAAACGCCCAATCGCGAGCATTCTCGCCTACCCAGACTGTGTAAACTACCGGGCCGACGGGCGCCGAACTTCTTTTTGAATGCAGTAACATAGTCAAGCGCTCGATCCCCATTGCAAAGCCAACCCCTGGAATCGCCGGACCGCCGAGTTCCTGGACCAAACCATCGTAGCGGCCTCCGGCTGCAATGGCGCTCTGCGAGCCCAATTGATTGCTTGTCCACTCGAAAGTAGTCCGGCAATAATAATCCAGGCCGCGCACCATGCGCGGGTTCAAATCATAACGCACAGCAGACTGCCGCAGCAGCCTCTGAACGATCTCGAAATGTTGACGGCAGGGATCGCACAACGAATCAAGAATTGAGGGAGCATTCTTGGTCTGCTCAATACAGCCGGGCTCCTTGCAGTCCAATACCCGAAGTGGATTGCGCTCCATCCGGCGCCGGCAGTTGGCGCAGAGCGCTTGCTCACGCTCCCTTAGAAACGCCAACAGCAGCTGTCGGTATTTCGGACGGCAATCGGAGCAGCCCAGCGAATTGAGCTGCAACGCGGCGCTTTCAATGCCTGTGGCGGAGAAGAAGTCGTTCAGAAGCAATAGTACTTCGGCATCAATAAAAGGATCGCCTCGACCCAATACTTCCGCGCCGATCTGATGGAATTGACGCATTCGACCTTTTTGAGGTCGCTCGCGGCGAAACATCGGCCCGAGATAATAAAGTTTCTGCACCGGCTCAGTCTTGAACAACTCGGATTCCACATAGGCTCGCACCACCCCTGCTGTGCCCTCGGGGCGTAATGTCAAAAGGGAACCTTTTGCGTCTTGATCGGCGAAAGTATACATCTCTTTTTCCACGATATCGGTCGTTTCGCCGAGTGACCGACTAAACAGTTCGGTTTTTTCTACAATCGGAATTCGGATTTCGGCAAAGTTATACGCCGCAAAAATTTTGCGAGCGTCGCTTTCGACGCGCTGCCAGATTTCAACTTCACCTGGCAGAATATCCGAAAAACCTTTAATTGCCGTGACTTTCATTAAGCTTGCGTAATCCTTTTCGATATCGTGCACCTGATCGGCGTAAGAAAGATTCCAGAGTCCACGGCTCGCAAACTGGCGCGCAGAGCTGCAGACAACGCGCTATGCCGGTTTCAGCAATGTAAGAGCAATGTAGATGGATGCCAAAACGCGGTTACTAAAAAATTAGCCAGGACAAGCAAGAGTAACTGTGAGACCCGACCTGTTGCAATCCCAGCCTGCATTATCCCTGCGCCTTGTACCGATAAGCACGACTACGGCGCGTGCTGCCGTGAAGGTCGGCAAATAAAAACCCTCGAAAGATCATGAAATAACTGAGGCATAGACCCATGCCGACTGCGATGATAAAAATTTGCACCATGTGGGGTAGTTCGGTGGTGATAGCGCTCAAGATATTAAGGATCACATATCCGGCTATGGTCAGAACGATGTTCGGCAAAAGCCATTCCAGCCAATTCTCAACGATGAAGTTATAACTATCGCTAATGAGCCCGAATCCGGAGGAGCGGGTCTGATATATAAGCTCAGGAGCCGGGTTCAATAAAATATAGACCGCGAATTGAATCAAGGCGAAGATCAAGCCGCCATTCGGCGTCGGTGCGAGAGCCATCGCCAAAACTCGCATTGGAATCCATAATATAAAGGCGATTCCAAGTAATTCCCACAGATAAACCGTAAAGCCATTGACGAAGTCCTTGAGATCAGTGCGACGGCTCTCGACGATGTTTTTGATCAAATATAGTCCCGAGCTAATACACGCCTGAGTCGCCAACCCCAGAATCAAACCACCGATGATGCCTAAGGGCGCAACCACTAACGCTACGATTGACAGCAACGCCGCGTAAACCCACGGGGCAAAACTCACAACCCAGTTCTTGAGAAGACTTTCCCAGGAGCGGCGCAAGGCCGTCGCATAAAGCCATAGAGTCGCTTGAACCGTACTCATTGACACTCTTATAACAGAAAAAAGTTCTGCCGTGCAGCAAACGGCGTAAATCGAGGTCATCTGCGTGTTGATTCAGCCTCTGTTGGTTTATTTTCTAAGCCGGCGCTAAACAAGGCCCGTCTTCTTAGCGAGAAGCTAGGGGGTGAATAGATTCACTGCGTTCAGCTTACCTGTAGTCATTTCCTAGCAAACCAGAGCAGCCTCTTCCTACAGCCGTACAGAATTGGGCTCTTACAATAGCTGCCAAACCCACGATATTCCCGCTTTCTAATCCGACAATCAATCTACCAATGCGTCGTAATGCAATATTTTCAACTCTTTAGCTAAGAGTCGGCAGATCTGGTCACCGCTGGCTAATATTTTGCACGCGAGCTTTCACCACTGCCCTCAAGCGTTTCATCGAGCTGGATAAACTGCTGAGAAGGAGAACTTTAGATGTATTGGATGAAACCTAGAAGGTATTCTTCAAGGCAGGTCTCAATCCTTCTTCAAATGCCGACGAAATCTGCGGTGTAACAAAATTTCTGGACCTAAATCTGTTCAATAGTTCGAAGATCGGTTCGCGACAGCCAAATGATTTACATAGTCACTTACCACGAAACGCGACATCACAGCGAAAAAGCGAGGCGGCTGATCTTAGTCGAATCGAATCCGGGTCTGGAACTCGAACGTGTCACCCGCCTGGTTAAAATGCTAACCGATGGCAACTTCGCGGCGGCGAGTGTGGAGATCGCCGGACAGAGAGACTTGGACATGAAACGTGCGAGGCATCCCGCCATCCGTTTTTACAAATTGGATTAGCTTTCAGCGGCGCCGACCAGTCGATCCTTAGATCGATTAAAGATGTTTTATTGGTTCTTTGCTGCAACCACCTTTTCCACAGAGATCGAAAGCAGGAAACTAAAAGAACTCGTTCAAAAATCCATTCATTGTACTCTTAGCTCTCCGGCCCTATCCATTTCTCTTATCTACAGAGTCAATCGACTCCGCCGTTAAAACGAGCTCTCTTTTTTCGCACGCTGACCTCGACCCGGCGGTGTATTCATTGGTGAAATTTAATGCTAGTTCTATTATCAGAGGGAGATTCAACTCTAATGGAATCCAACCACGGCCACAGGTGGTTTGCCTTTGATAATGACGATCCTAGTTCTAGATTCTCTCAAAAGGGCGCAGCGGAGTTCGCCAATGTTCCCGCTGCTGTCCCAATCTTTGCGTAACCATAAAAAGCTTCAATATAGCTTCCGTTTGCGGTTAATAAAACTGGAAGGCGATCAGCACACATGCTTACAAGGATTAAACTAACCTTTTTTGTTTCTTTACTTGCGCTGCTGTTTTGTGGAGCTCTGCCACTTCAGGCTGGAGCCCCCACCGAGGAGATACGTACAGCTATCGACAAAGGTATTCAGATCCTGAAATCCGCCAAACTCGATAGTAGCAAGGATCGAGCTAAAGTCATCGACCAATTGCGCGAGATTGTTTACACCCGATTTGATTTCGAGGAGATGGCTAAGCGATCTTTAGGTTCTCACTGGCGGCGCCTTAGCCCTCAACAGCAAAAAGAATTCGTGACTGCATTCACGGACCTTCTGGAAACGACCTATGCGGACAAGATCGACTTGTACGAGGGGCAGCAGGTCGAGTTTGTCGGTGAGACCATCGACAAGAACTATGCAGAGGTGAACACAAGAGTGATCGGCAAGAACCGGGAGAACTATACGGTCGATTACCGACTCCACCAAGTGGGCGGCAAGTGGAGGATATATGATGTTGTCGCGGAGAACATCAGCCTGGTAAATAATTATCGATCTCAATTTAATCGCGTTGTGGTCAACTCATCGGTTGAAGAGCTCATAAAAAGGATCAAGCAAAAATCCAATTAGCCGGATCCAGCTGACGGCCTTAGGTCATCTACTACGTGCCGCTTTTTTCGTTCTGAGTTCAGCATGGTCAGCTTTGACGGCTTCTATATCGTGATTATTGTTTCTGGTCCCTGCTAATCGCGGATCGACTATTTGACGCCGCATGAGCGAATTGATTGCTTGCACCCACGACGATTCTCGAATGTATATTTTGGAACTTTTTTCGCAGCGAACTCTGAGCGAGTCTAGATCTAGTTTCTAAAAACTCTGTTTCGATCAAATTCAGAGAATAAAGGGCCCGAACTCTTTTACGCCGGGTTCTTTGTTTTTGCCTTTTCAATTCGGAAATCTTTTGGCCACCCTGTCACGATCCCATTCGCGACGGTCCCAGTCACAATCGCGCTCGGCCCG
>JAICEJ010000171.1 GCA_025924215.1 Candidatus Binatia bacterium | reverse complement strand
GCGGTCGCAATCGGCGCGTATGTTCCGCCGGAGATTATGAAAAGCGTCCACACCACGCCGGAGGAAGCGGTACAAACGTCCATCGATCTGAACGCGCGTATTCTGCTGGGAATTCACTGGGGGACATTCGATTTAGCCGAAGAGCCGCTTGAGGAGCCGCCTGGGCGAATGCTCGCCGAAGTCCGCCGCCGCGGCATCGACAGGGACCAGGCCTGGATCTTTAAAATCGGCGAAACACGGAAATGGTAGACTAACAATGCTAGAGACAATTCAGGCCAGCTTCGGTGTCTGTTAGGCTAGCCATTGCCCCGAGGATGCGCGTTAGCCCTTCAATTTTCTTGATCCGGCGAACTCACCGTCCACTTTCCGAGAGTACTACTATCTCAACCGGCTGAGGCAACTCCGTTTTAGAAACTTTGAGAATCGGGCCGGGCGAATGTTTAACCCGCGGAAAGCCGCTAATGAAGCGGTCGGCGGCTCCCTGCCACCAGTAATGCTCCGGAATTGCGATCCGCGGATTAACCTGTTTGGTAACTTCAATCGCTTCGCTGGGCGTCACAGTAAACATGCCACCCGCCACCGGCACGAGCAGCACATCTATTTTCCCCAATAGCTTAAGCTGCGGCGGCGTCAGCAGGTGACCGAGATCGCCTAGATGAGCGATGCAAATGTCATCGACGCGAAAAACGAAGATGGCGTTTTTGCCGCGTTGCAGACCTTGGCTCTTATCGTGATAGGCGGGAACCGAGTAAACCGAAACGTCACGGATAGTCTCATGCACCGGATTCCAGTTTTCTCCGGTGGGGGTGAGGCCCTGGAAGATCATCGGATTGCCTTTGGCCATATAGATATTGTTGTGCGCGCCATGTTGATGACTGGTGGTGACAACATGTTGATCGAGGGTTGGCCAGCGCAAATCACTGCGCGAATGCGGGTCGGCGAGAATGCGGGTGCCTTTGCTCGAGGTAATCTGAAATGTCGAATGCCCGAACCATTCGATTTCAACCGGCCGGGAGCTGGTGGCCGCCACTCTGACGATGGGCCTCCGCACCACCTCCATTTCATGGCAAAAAGCCAGGAGAGCTTGGGGTAACGCTATCGTCGCCGCGATGAAGAGCAAAACAAACTCAATCAACTGCGCTGTAGAAATCGCTCGCCTGGTGTTCTTCGAGTAACGCTTATCCGGGTTATGCTGAGACATTGCGCAGCTATGAGCCTATAGCAGACCCCATTTCCGACGCATCCACCATTCGATGCAAAGCAGCAGCAGGATCGGCAAGAAAGTCCACAGTGTACTCCAAAGCTGCGTCTGGCGGCGCTCAACGATTTGCGATGGCGCGTGTTGCTCAAGCTTTGCCGCTATTTGCTCGAGCGCCTTTTCATTCCAATCAGCAATCGGAAAGTAAAATCCCTGACTAGATTCGGCGATCGCCTGGAGCAGCTCGGTCCGTGGCCTGCCATCATCGGTTTCACCGTAGGGAAACGCTGCGGAGAAGCTCGAGCGGTCTTTTCCGAGAGGGTTGCCGCCGAGGTTAGCCTCTGCTTCAACCCGGTAAGAGCCTTCTCTTGTAGGGGTGTATTCGCCGGTATATTCGCCTTCGGCGCTGTCAGCTTTGGCTGTGATCAAGCTGGGCTCGCCATCAGGCCCGAACACGCGCACCTGCACCGCTGCCTGGCGGGTCGGGGTGAAATCATCCTTCAAGACGCGCAGCTTGATAGCTAGTTTTTCTCCCGGCCGAGCCAACGGAATAGGTTGTATCTTTACCTGCTCGAAGGAAGGTTCTTGAGCCAGCCAACGGACTGACTGGCGAATCAGCTTGAGATGATTTTGCGGCGACTCTCGATTGCCGACCGCGATGAAGTTCCAGCGCCACACGTCATCGCTCATCAGCGCTAACGTACGCCCTTTGCCGAAGCGGCCAACCGTCAGCAAGGGCGCTCCTTTAGCCGCGCTATCGCCGCCGGCAACCAGCAGGGTTTGACCGCGCGCGGCGCGCACCTGATTGATCGAGGTAAGCGGCGGTATCTTGGCCCACGCGCTTTCATTAGCTCGTGGATCGGGGAACAGGCGCGTAATCGGATGGGCTTTTCCCGAAGCGGTTAACGCCGGCGGCACGCTGCTGTCATTGCGATAGATTCCCTTGCTGTCCATTTCAACAGGGAGCACTTCCTTGAGCGCGCTTTCGCCGTAACCGCCGCTGTCGAACGAGCGCACGCCGCCGAGCATTGCCAGGCCGCCGCCGTCGCGCACGAAGTCTTTTACTTTGTCCAGGTAGACAGGATTGAAATAAGCGCGATGAGAGAAGTCGTCGAAAAAAACCACGTCGAAGTTCTTCAGTTCCTCGAGAAATATGTCGTCGATGGGAAAAGGGATCAAGCTCAGCCGCGAGTCAGGCACATCGACGCTATCCGTCGGTGTGCGCAAAAAGACAAAGGACACAAGTTCAATCAGCGGGTCCTGCTTCATCGCCATGCGCAGGAAACGATAGTTCCAAGCTGGCGAGCCGGATAAAGTGAGGACGCGAATCTTGTCGCGCTGAACATCGACCTTGAAGTCCTTATGATTGTTCTGGCTGATTTGCTCGCCGGGCTGGGCCGGGATGTTCAATGAAAAATGATGCGGGCCGATATCCTTGGGAGTGAAGCTCAATGTGATCTTCCGCGTGAAATCGTCGTCATCGATGCTGACTGTGCGGCTGGTGATCAGGCCGCTGCCGCGATTGAAATAAAGCGGTACCGTTTTACCTTTCATCCCGGATGCGCGCACGGTGAGGTCGAACTTGAACTCACGCCCGCGAAACGCGAACTCAGGAGTTCGGAGATCGGTCACGCGCACGTCGGTGAAGCCTTCGGTGTCTCCGGCACCGACGGTAAACACCGGCACCGGCGACGCGCTGCTTCCTTCCAAGCTTTGCCTATCGCCATTGGCGATACCGTCGCTGAAAATCACAATTCCCGACTGCGGACCAGTCTCCTTGGCGGCGGTTTGCAGCAGCTCCAACAACTGGGTCCCCTGGTCTTGCGCTTTGAGCTGCGGCACTGATTCCGGTGCAATCGGTTCCAGGCTCGTGCCGAAACGGAAAATTTTTAAATCATACTGGCGGCTAAGTTTCTGAATGAGGGGTTCTTCCCCGTCGGTCAATTTTTGTTTGACCAGATCGAGACGGGTCGGCGCCTTTTCCGGAGCGCCTCGGGGATTGGCGGGAAATGTCATGCTCTGCGAATCGTCAATCAGCAATGTGAGCGGTCGCCGCAGTTGCCTGACCTGCTTCTCGACCAACGCCGGGCTCAAAAGAAAGAAAATCAGCAGACCATAAACGCAGGCGCGCAGAGAGACCAAAAAAATGCTCTGCCCGATGCTCAGGCGTCGTCTCAGGCTGAGAAACTGCTGGAGCAGTAAAGCGATGCTGGCGGCAACAACCAGCGCAACCAGCCACCACGGTAAACTGCTTATGAGATAGAGATCCTTCATCGTTAGCGCGTCAGCCGCTTGCGGATAAACGGGACGTGAATCAAGTCTTCCTTATAATTCTCGGTCATGGCGTAGAGGATTAAATTGATGCCGAGGTGAAACGCGTCCCGGCGCTGTTCCTCTCCGCCGGGGGTGCAGGCGTTGGTCCATTTACCCAACTGATCGCGTTCCCAGGCGCCGGCCAGGTTGTTCTGACAATAGACCACGGGAGTGGAACTGCCGACCGTCAATCCGTCGAGAGTGGGGCTGACGATTCTAACGCCGCCGATGCGGCGCAGAAGATAGTAGCTCCTCAGCGCCGCGTGCCCATTGGGCAGCCGTTTGAACTCGTTGCCTGGAAAAACTCGCTGCATCTCCCGCCTTATGGATTTGTCGAAGCCGTAACCCTGTTGACCCAAGCCGTCATCGATCAAAAGAAAACCGCCGAATGAGAGAAATAACCGCAGGGTCTCGATCTCCTCGGCAGTAAACGGCTCGAATTCGTATCTGCCAGTGATGTAGAGAAACGGATAATTAAAAAGATCCTGGTCGGTAAGATTGACTTCGTGCCTGGCGCCGGCTGCTTCTACGCTGGTGCGCTGCATCAGCTCTTCCATCAACGGAGTGACCGATAGCGGATGCGGGTTCCAGTCGCCTCCGCGGTATTTGATCTGGGCAAAAACAAATTGCGTCGGGGTTTTCCCTTTCGGATGGCTGGCGCTGGCGACCGCCGGCAACAGCCCGGCAGTTACCAGGGTTTTAGAAAGCACGAAAAGAAAATCTCGCCTGTTCATAAGCAATCGATTCTCCGCAGCAAGACGAAAACTAAATGCGTTGAGCGAACCAGCCTTCCAACAAAAGGGTCGCAAGCAAGAGCCCGAGTAATGGCAACGCAAGGTCTCTCCGGGTTCCGCCCTGTCGCAGGGTTTCGATGGGAACCACGTCGGCTCGAACCGGGCTGAGCTTGGCTTGCAGTTCACGCTCGCTGATCTCCTCCAGGCGGGATTCGAGAAACGGCGGGTTGACCGCGTACAACCGCGGTGTGCCGCTTTCCTGATTTCCGCCCGTGAGGGCTAGCTGGTAGATGCCCGAAATATCGTTATCTTCAAAAGAACCGGAGGCGCGATCTTGCGCCGCGCTCATTACAACTTCAGCCGGTTGCTTGTTGGGCTTGGTAATGCGAATCGTTTTGCCGACATAACCGGGCGGCAGGGAGAGCTCTTTGACGTCACCGACGCTGATTCCACCATCGAGGAGGCCGCGTTTGCCGCCGGCGAGGTAGTTTGTCAGCGAATGGATCATCGGCAGATAGGCGGTTTTGACCGGCAGGTCGCTCCAGTCCCGGTCCGCCGTGGTGGTGATGAACATAACCCGGCCGGAGCCCACTTTGTGTTCGATCAGGAGCGGATCGCCGTTTGCCAACGACATCAACACGGATTTGCCAGACGCCGAGGCACGAGAATATCCCCAGACCCGCGCCGACTTGATCGATTCCTGCAAAAGGTTGTCTGAAAGACCTTGCAGCGCCGGATGGGTTAATTCCAGCTTGCCGATTTTTTCTCCGCTAGTTTCCAAACCCTGCTTCTTGTCGCGGATGGGCGTTTGGAGGATCTGCGCCAGCTTGGCATTGTAGTGATCGGCTTGCAGCCGGTCGCCGCCGAAAATCAACAGACCGCCCCCGCCGCGGAGATAATTCTGCAGTTTGGCGACAAAGGCATCGGGTAAGGCCGCGACGTTGCACAAGACAATTACCTGATAGGCGTCCAAGGTGGCCCCACTCAAGCCTTCAGGAATGATCACGGTGGGCAAGTACTGTGACGCGTCGCTCTCGCCGGCGGGGTTGAGGGCGCGGGTCAGAAAAAACGTTTCGCTCTGGACCAATGATGTCTGCGGATCGCCGTCGACGACCAAGATCCTTAGTTGATCCTGAGCGTGCACGCCAAAATGCAGCGAAGCATTGCCAGCCAGCCCGTCTTTTTTGATGGTCAATTGTCCGGCATGCGATCCCGCTTGAGACAATCGAGTTTGCAAGGCAACCGTGGCATCCCCTCTGGGGGGAACCGACGTGAGTTTTTGGTCTTTGTTTTGTCCGTCTATGCTCAGTTGCACGAGCACATCCTTGATTTCCTGATCACTGAAGTTTGCCACGACGGCTTCGAGGTGCAGCGGCAAATCGACACCGATGCCCTGTCCGGCGGCGCGGATCTCTTTCACCGCTACGTTCAGCGGTTTTTGTTTCCTGCCGACGTGGATCGCCTTGACTGGGATCGCCGGATCAACCTGCTTCAGCGAAGACATTGAAAAATTGTCCCAGCCGGTGAGACCGAGATCGGTGATCAGACGAATTTCCTTTTGCCCGGCGGGTTCGCCCAAGATCTCATAAGCCCTGCCGAGAGCGGTTGAAAAGTCAGCGGTGCCCTCGGCAATTTCTATTTGATCGAGCTCCTTTAGCAGAACATCTTTTTCGAGCTTGAGACGGATTGGTTCTTTGCCGGAAATGCTGGTGGGAATGATTGCGGCGCGATCGCTGTCGCCAAGCGAGGTGATCAATAGCCGCGCCGCTTCTTTGGCTTGCTTGAATCCTATGCCGTCGCCGCTCCACGTCATGCTCAGCGAATTATCCAACAAGATAACCAATGAAACCGGGCCGCCGCCCGCGAACAAGCCGGCGCCCGTCTGGAAAATCGGATTGGCAAGCAGCAAAGCCAAGAGCACCACGGCCATGGTTCTTAGCGCCAGCAGAATCCAATGACGCAGCCGATAACTGCGCGAGATACGCTTTTGCGACATCAGGATAAAACGCACGGCGGGAAAGCGCATGCGGTTTAGCTTGCGGCGGTTCAGCAAGTGAATCAGCAGCGGTAAGGAGGCTGCGATCAGACCAAAGAGGAAGATCGGGTAGAGAAAAAAGACCGACATCGGCAGCTCATTCCCTCCAGCTCAAGTAACTGGCCAGCGCTCGGTCTAATGGGGTCGATGTAGAGATGAGCTGATAATCGATGGAGCTATCGTGGCACTCCTTGCGCATCTGTTCGGTGAACTCTTCGACGACTTGCCGGTAGGTTTGGCGAATCGCGCGAGGATCGGCGATCACGTTGAGATTAGCGACTTCCAGGTCCTCGAACAAAATGTTGCCTTCAAACGGCAGATCGAGCTCGGCTTGGTCGAGAATATGAAAGACGATGACATCGTTGCCTTTGAAGCGGAACAAGCGCAATCCTTTGAGGATCTGCGCCGGTTCGTCCAGCAGATCGGAGACAAGAATTACGATGCCGCGCCGTTTAACCTGGCCGGCGATCTCTTCGAGAATTCTGCCGACGTTGGTTTCGCCGCCGGGCCGATGGTTTTCAAGCGCGTGAACGATTTGGGTCAGGTAATCGCGCTTGGCGCGCGGCGGTATGACGTTTTCGATGCGGTTTGAAAAGGTCACCAGACCGGCGGCATCTTGCTGGCGCAGGATGAGATAAGCGAGCGAAGCGGTGAGGGTGCAACCGTAATCGAATTTGGTGATGCCATCGGACGAATAGTCCATCGAGGCGCTGGTATCGAGTAGAAGATAGGCCCGCAGGTTGGTTTCGTCTTCGTATTCCTTGATGAAATAGCGGTCGAATTTTCCCAGCGCCTTCCAATCGATGCGCCGAATCTCGTCGCCCGGAGAATATTCGCGATGCTCTTCGAACTCTACGCTGAACCCTTTTGAGCGGCTGCGGTGAATGCCGGACATAATCCCTTCCACCACCCATCGCGCCCGCAGTGAGAGATTGGATATCCCGGCCAAAACCTTCGGGTCAAAGTATTTTTTCTGCCCATTGGCGATCACGTTGCTCCACCTTTACCACCGCGGAAAAATATAATCTAGCCAGCTTCTCAAGCTCTGTTTCGGTGGCGCAGACTGCCGGTTTTGGTATTTTTCCCCGGCTAAGGAGCGACTGTGCTGGCGCTCACACGAATGGCCTGATCGGCCCCCCTTACCGCTGGAACAACCACCAGCCTCGGATCAAAGGCAGTGTTGAGACGCGTGTTTCTAACACGGAAACCTGCGCGACCTGACTTGATCGAACCTTTTATAGTTATAGGCTCAGGAAGGAGGGCGAAAATATGAAAGGTTACGTGACAAACATTGAAGACGATACGCTGGAAAACAAAGATTTCAGGCGAGTCTTATATACGGGAAAAAATTCACAGCTGGTATTAATGAGCCTTCGGCCAAAGGAGGAGATTGGCGAGGAAACTCATACGCTGGATCAGTTCATCCGGGTCGAAGCCGGCAGCGGTGTTGCGGTGTTGGACGGAATGGGGCATCAGATTTCCGATGGGACGGCTGTGGTTATCCCGGCGGGTACAAAACACAACGTCATCAATGTTTCAGATCGAGACGAACTAAAACTTTATACGGTTTATTCTCCGCCTGAGCATCGCGACGGAACAATCCATAAAACCAAAGCTGATGCGCTGGCGCACGAGGAACATTTTGACGGCAAGACGACTGAATAGCCGAATGTTGCGACGACGGCAGTTTCGAATCTTTACCACGAAGGTTGAGAAGGACACGAAGTTTATAAGTTAAAGCAAATTACTTACAAATATTCGCGAGCTTCGTACTACTTTGTTGAAAGTATTGCAGCTTGCGCAAATTCTCCGACGGCCATCGCTAATGAGAAAGAGGATTTACTCACGCCAAGTGGCAAGACGCGAAGTTGGGAAATTTGTTTTTACCCTTAGCGCCTTCGTCTTTGCGGGAGATATTCCGCTTTGGCTGCCGCTCTGTCTAATCGCCGGTTTGTGCTGAGAGGCGCTTACTCTATGTCGTTGTTACGGTGATTGCGACCATATCCAACACATAGATCGCTTAGGGCGCAGCATGCTGCGTTCCTAGTGCTAGATGACCAGCCAACGGGAGAAATCCTATGACAATTACTTATGACGCGGTAATCATCGGCGCCGGACAGGCGGGGCCACCCCTGGCCGTCCGGCTTGCCGGTGCCGGAAGGAAAGTCGCGATCGTCGAGCGCAACCAGTTTGGCGGCACCTGCGTGAACACCGGTTGCATCCCGACTAAAACCTTGATCGCCAGCGCACGGGTGGCGCATATGGCGCGGCGCGCGATGGAATATGGCGTCGGCATCGACAGGTCGATCACTGTTGATATGAAGCGGGTGAAAGAGCGCAAAGACGCTGTAGTGCGTCGCTCCTACGATGGGCTCGAGAAATGGCTAAGAGGCACCGAAAACCTGACTGTATATCAAGGTCATGCGCACCTTGAAGGCCCGCGCAAAGTCCGGATCGGCGATGAGATTATCGAAGCAGGCCAGATTTTCATCAACGTCGGCGGGCGGGCGTCCGCCCCGCCACTTCCCGGACTCGATCAGGTGAGTTATTTCAATAACTCGACCATGATGAAAGTGGATTTTGTGCCGGCGCATCTAATCGTAGTCGGCGGCAGCTATGTGGGTTTGGAGTTTGGTCAGATGTACCGCCGTTTTGGCAGCGAAGTTACGATCGTGGAGATGGGACCGCGGCTGGTCCGCCGGGAAGACGAAGATGTTTCCGAAGCCATCAGAGAGATTCTACAAAACGAAAGCATCCATATCCGGCTTGATGCCGAATGCATCGCCTTGGAAAAGCAGGGCGACAAGGTCGCTGTCGCTCTCAATTGCAGCACGGGCGATAAGAAAGTTTTCGGCTCGCATCTGCTTCTCGCAGTTGGCCGTGTGCCCAACACCGACGATCTCGTCCTGTATAAGGCCGGTGTCGCCATCGATCAACGCGGT
>JAICEJ010000170.1 GCA_025924215.1 Candidatus Binatia bacterium | reverse complement strand
GCGGTCGGGCGAATGACGCCCGGAAAAGGCATTGCTGAGGCCATCCGGATCGCCAGAAGGGCCAATGCCCGCCTGTTAATTGTCGGCCAGACCACTTCCCATCTGCCCTGGAGTGAACAATATTTCTCGAAAGAGATTCAACCTCATATCGATGGGGACGCAATCAGACATATCGAAGGGTTACCGCATGAGCAACTCATGCAACTGATCGGTCGAGCCAAAGGATTTATTTTCCCGCCCCAGTGGGAGGAGCCGTTTGGCCTGGCAGTGGCCGAGGCAATGGCGGCTGGAACTCCCGTCCTGGCCTACCCGCGCGGTTCCATGCCAGAGCTGGTGAAACACGGCGAGAGCGGATGTTTGGTGTGCACCGAGGACGAAATGGTTGAAGCGATCCACCGAATCGACAGCCTGGATCGGCGGCGCTGCAGGGCGTGGGTTCAAAAAAATTTTTCGGTGGAACAGATGGTGGAAGGCTATGAAGGGCTCTACCGGCGGATCGCGAGTGGTACTCAATCCTGAGAAGCTACGCACTAGACGAGCGATGCGCTACAAACAATGGACTCCTCAGAGGCTCCGTAGCACAGGCGGTTATTGGCAAGCGCGTATCCTGGGCACCGCGGTTCACTTGCAGATCTTTGATTGGCTTGGAAATAGCGGCAGGAACGCAAGAGCGGCAACCAACCATTTTGGTGGAACTCGGGAAGGATGGAAGATTTTTCTCGATGCGCTGTCTGCAATCGGTTTACTCAGAAAGCGGGCGTTAAGTTATGAGAATTCCCCTTTCGCGCTGCGTTACCTGTGCTCTGGCAACGGATCTTTTCTGCTCTCCGACTACGATGCCTGGAACGTTTGGGGAAGGCTCTCTAATTCTCTGACGAGCGGAAAGCGGCCGAAAGTCGCCCAGCCTTTTTTTTCCAAGCGAGAGCAGACCGGGCGGCTGCTTCAATCGCTTGATAAGGACGCCCGGAAGATTGCGCCTTATCTGATGGCGCGGCTACCATTAAGCCGCTCGAAAACTCTCCTCGATGTCGGCGGAGGTCTTGGGAGCTTCGCGATTGCGTGTTGCCGCCGATCCCCTCATCTGCGGGCGATCATCGTGGAACACCCCAGGGTGGTTAGTTTTACGTCTCGTGCGGTAAATAACGCGAAGATCGCAAAACGGGTGCAGGTCATGGGCCTCGATATTACGAAAGAGCCGTTGCCGCGCGGATTCGATTTAATATTAGTTTCCAACGTCCTTCACGGACAAGGCGCCAGGGAAAATCGCGCATTGCTGAGAAGCGCTTATCGCTGTCTAAACCAAGGTGGGCGGATTGTATTACGCGATGTTTTGATGAACCGCGCTGGTACAAATCCTGACTGGGGCGCGCTGTTTTCCGTTGCGCTTTTTTTGCACACACCCCATGGGCGTTGTTACGCTCTGGATGAAGTGCGTGGCTGGCTCCGCGCGGCGAAATTCTCGGGCATCAAAGGACCGTTTCGCTCGAGCCCGTTACCTTTTGATCCCGACTCGGTTCTAATTGCAGAGAAGAGCTGAGAAGCCAATTCAAAAAGGCGCGACTTTCCTAGTAAATCATCCGTTTGCTGCGGCGTGCCATCATTTACCTTTATTCTGTGATGGCGTGATGTCTTTTCGTGGAGATGGTCGACCGATTAGATGTAACCCTCGAGGTTGTAGCCCGCTCTGGCTAGGGCGCGGCGTGTGGACTCCATGACCAACGGCCCATCGTTGTGCGGCGCCAGCTTGATCTCCGCATAGGACTGCAGCTTGGCAAGCATGGTAGCGGCAGCGGAACCCGCCAGTCTCTCGCAGATTTCGTAGACTCCTCCAGAGCCTTCCTCGAAAGGATTGTGGTCCTTCAGGATTGCGCGAAGTACCGCGCCAATTGCGCGCGTTGGCGAAGGAACAAGAAGCGCTGCCAGTGCGCCATGTTGGATGCGCAACTTCGCAGCAATCGCCAGGGGTTCTCCATCCTGCGCTTGCTGAGCTGCCGGGAGTAATACTTTTTCCTCGATCGCGATGTGTTTGAGCAAGCCTGAACGAAACTCGCTATAAGCGTGTAGATCAATCTGGTCAGGGTCGGCAAAGGCCCGCTGCAGTAGCACATCCAGGCGAGCATGATCGTCCGCTAGGAAGCGGTATACAGGACCTTTCTTAAGTTCAGTTTCCGCCTCCGCGGCAGTTCCAGAATGTTTGGTCTTCATGATTTCGAAATTTAAGTATAGTCATTTGGTTTCGAAAATCTATTCGTCGGTAAAATGACAGTGATGACTTCACTCGAAGATCGTTCAGATGTAGTCTCTTCTTGAGAAAACGGCAGTTGCCGATTCTACGAAGAAGAGATCATTTACAACCGATTCTCTTTCACTTTACCAAACAGAGGGGCCTGCCAAGCGCTGGAGATGTTATGACGATCGAAATCAAAAACATTTTCAAACAGATCTCTGGACCTGCCGGTGAGGAAGAGTTTTTGACCATTCTCGAGGGAAATGGCGTCAAAATTCAGCGCATCGTTTCGCATGCGAGCAGCACATCGGAGAACTGGTACGATCAGGCGTATAGCGAATGGGTGCTGGTGGTTCGCGGTAATGCAGTGCTGGCGTTTGAGGGCGGCGAACGGCTTGAATTGAACGAAGGGGATTACCTAGCGATTCCGCCGCACGCGCGGCATCGGGTCGATGAGACCGGGCCGGAAACGATCTGGCTGGTGGTGCATCTCACAGACGGAGCGTAGAAAAGCGGTTCCAAATGTTCCAGCGGTTCGAGTTGTTCCAATGGTTCAAGATGTTACAAGAGCTGACGTTGGGTGACCGCAATCATTCGAACTGTGGACGATTGGAACATTAGAACAATTGGAACTGCTGGAACGCCTTACAATCAAAGCTCTGTTCGTTTGCTCTTGCTAACAAATTGCCGATCGTAAAGAGTCTGCAGTTCAGTCAACGTCGTGATTTGATCAACGTTCTTATCGTCCCGGATCCGTTTGATTCGGGCAAAGCGCAGAGCGAACTTGGAACTGTATTGTGGACTATGCTGGATCTCATTATACGCTACCTCGACGACGACTTCCGGTTTGACGCTGACCGTATAGCCATCATCAGCGATCTGTAACTCCTGAAGCCGTGCGGTCATTTCGGTAAATTGCTTGTCGGTCAGGCCTTTGAAGGTTTTCCCCACCGGCGCGAATCCGCCCTCGCCATCGGCTACGGCAAGATGATAGTTGGACAACCAGCCGCGCCGGCGACCCGAGCCGCGATCGGCGGCGATAATTGCGCAATCGATTGTCTCCGCTGGCTTTATTTTGAACCAGAGCTTGCCGCGATTACCCGGCATATAGGGGCTGCTCAGCGCCTTGGACATCAATCCTTCATGACCCGCCGCAAGAGCGTCTTTGAGAAAGCTTTCGGCCAGCACCTTGTCAGAAGTAATTTGACGGCGCGCCAGATGCTTGCCTCCGGTGATGTTAGCGAGCGTTTGCCAGCGGCGTTCATAGGACTCGTCGATCAATGAGGCGCCGTTCAGAAGTAGGCAATCGAACAAATGTAAGTGCAAAGGAATGTCGATGGCGGCCGCTTCGATGTTGTGGATCCTTCTGAAACGGCGCATGAGTTCTTGAAATGGGAACGGCCGGCCGTCTTTGCCCACAGCGACAACTTCGCCATCGAGAATAAAGGAATCGCCAATTAGATCACTGCGTACGATCTGCGCGATTTCCGGGAGGCTGCCGGTCACTTCGGTGAGACGCCGGCTCCAGATGCGAACCTGGCTGCCGTCTTTGTGAATTTGCACCCGGGCACCATCATACTTGAACTCAAATGCGGTGGTGCCGCCATGGGCGGCAAGCACGCCTTCGAAATCTTCCGATAATTCTGAAAGCATCGGCAGAAGCGGCACGAACAATTTAATATCGACTCCCTGGAGGGCCGCGCCGCCCTGGGTTAGCGCGATCGATGCCACCTCCGCCAGATCGGATAGAAAGAGCGCTGCGCGGCGCACTGTTTTTAAGTCCGCACCCGAGGCGCGGGCGATCGCTTCCTGGATCAGGCCGTCGTGCAAACCGATACGTAACTCATTGTGCAGAAGGCGAAAGAGAATGGGGCGTTCTTGACTGCCGGTCATCTCGACGAGCTCCCTCAGGCGCGCATACTTCGCGCTCCGGGATCCTTTGCCGTTGGCCTCGGCAATACCGGAGAAGCTGTCGGCGATATCTGCGATCGTCAATTCGGGTGAGACGGAGTTTTCAAGTTCCGGAGTATCGGAAGCATGAGCAAAGGCTCCCGGTCCGATATCCAACGTGCGTGAATCGGATACCGGAAACGGTCGTCCCGACAGAAATGCGATACCATGCCGAATCTCCTTGGCATTGAGCCGCTTGAGATATTTCGCAGCCAAGTCAACCTTCGTCAACCGGCTCGAGGTCTGCTCCAACTGATAGCAAAGCGCGGCAAATTCAGAAAAATTCATGATAAATAGTCTAACACGCCGCGCGGCCGGTAAAACTGCCCTTGGCATGGTACTGACACCTGCTATTCGTGATACTATCGGCCGTCAGATCAAACTTGAAAGCGGAAGATGGAAGCGAAAGGGATCCTAGCCATGGCTATGATGACAAGACGGAAACTGTTGCAAGCGGCGGTTGCTGCCGGTGTTTGGCATGTGTTCAGAAACAGCGGCTTTGCCGGACAAGCAGCGTCGATGAAAGATATCGAGAATATGCAGAAGAATTGGCGAGGGTTGCTGGCCAAGGATTTCAAATCGCCCTCGGCATCCGAGCCGCTCAAGCTCTCCAAAGACGAGTGGCGTAAACGTTTAGATTCCGCGCAATTTCAGATCTTGCGCGAAGAGGGCACCGAAGCTCCCGGCACCAGCGCGCTCAACGGGGAGAAACGTCCGGGTGTTTTCGTTTGCGCGGCTTGCGCTCTGCCGCTCTTTACATCGGCGATGAAATACGAAAGCGGCACCGGCTGGCCGAGTTTCTTCACGACGATTCCAGGCGTGTTCGGTACCCGCACTGATTACAAGTTAATCCTGCCGCGCACCGAATATCACTGCATCCGCTGCGGCGGACATCATGGCCATTTGTTCAGTGACGGCCCCAAGCCAACCGGACAACGGTGGTGCAACAATGGCGTCGCGTTGAAATTCATTCCCCAGAGCGGCAGCGTCTGAGCGTTCGGTTCAGGAGCGGATCGTGCATTCTCGGCGATCTGAGTATGAGGTTAAAGAAATTTCGCCGTGGTGGAACTCACAAACGCGGGCAGGTAAGCAAGCTGAACAGCTTACCGCGGAACACCCTTATTCGGGAACATCGACTGGCGGGATCATAGGTTGATCGCTGTCCGCAAAGGTCAAACGGCGATACACCTGGCGCACGGTTTCCACATCGCGTTTGCAGTAGTCGCAGATGTCCGGCAATTTTCCCGCGCAAAAGTAGGGATATACCTTCGAGCCGTCCAAACTTTCTTTCGGCGATGGAATTCCGAGCGCGCGCGCTAGAAGATCCAGGCTCACGTGTTCGCGTCCCCATTTACTCCATTCATGCATTGTGTCGTAAACGGGATTGTTACGGAATCGCGCCAGGGGAATCTCGCGCGAAGGTCTAATCCTATTGATGATCGAACGCTGGTAGATAAAGCGCAGGTCGAAGTCAAGAATATTGTGTCCCACGAACAAATGACAATCTGCGGCAAGCTGCCAGAACCTGCTGAGGATTTCGGGCTCGGTACCGTGCAATATTTCGACGGAAGAATCGATTTCCGGTTCGATAGCGTAGGCCAGGCATAGGATGCGCGCCGTGGCGGCCGACAGACTAAGCTTTTTGATAATTTCCGGTTCATCGAGACGCATTTGCGCAGCCAGAAGGTTATGGTCGAGAACCGACTGATCCGTGGGAATGGTTTCGATATCGAAAAAGAAAATTTTCAGGGATGACATCTAGAAAAGCCACAGCTCCTTTTCTGGATTAATATCGACCTCGACGGTCTCGCCTAACCGCAAAAATATCAATTTGAAAGCTGCGACTTCTCGTTTCAAGCTCCGACGCGCCGCTTCGGAATAGATCTCGGCTTGCAGGCGGTAGCGTTCTGCGCCGAAACGCAAATCTTTTGCTGCCACCCTGTCTGTTTTATAGTCGGCCAGATAAAGCAGGCCGTTGCGCTCATAGATAAGATCGATGACCCCCTCCATGATCTGGCCGTTCCAGGGCATCAACAGCGGCACTTCGCGGCCTAAGATTCGAGCCTTCCGCAATTCAGCATAGATATTCGAATCCAAAAATCGCTCCAAGATTGCTTGCAGTTCTTCACCTATGCTGCGTGCGTCTTGGCTGTATTCGGCTGAGAGTGATGCGCTGAGAAAAGCACTGAGTTGATGGCACAGTAAATTTTTGTCGCCGCTAAAATTCCAGTTTTCGAGAAATTGGTGCGCCAACTCGCCGATGAGCATTGCCGGCGTGCGTTCTTGCGCGAAAGCCTGAGTCGTCACAGCGGCTTCGGTGATCTCTTGCTCCTGCCGTTTGAGCGAGGTGGGCGTGACAAAGGTCGCTGACTGTAAAGCTGCTTGGTGGTTTCGTTCACGGCGGCGCCAGATCTCCATGTAATCCTGCCACTCGCGTTTTCTGCGCAGAGGCTTTTTCTTGCTGGTGCCGGCCCCCGGGGCGGTAAGGCTCGCCTCGACCAGTTCAACTGTTAATCTGCCGGCGCCGATCTCGATGGTGGTTGACCGTTCGGCGCGGCCGATTTGATCTTGTGCCGATTCATCCAACATGCCAACAAAATTTCCGGTCGATTTCCTGGCGCTGGGGCCGCTCGAAATGATCAAATGCTCTCGCGCGCGGGTCATCGCGACATAGAGTACTCGCTTGGTTTCTTCTTCGGCCCGCAAGCGATTTTTTTCAGTGATGTACACCCCGGCTAAGTCTGTGAACGAGCCAACACGAATCCCGGTCAGGCCGCTGGACCAATCAAACAGCGCTTCTGCCGGCCGCCTCTGCTGGCCATTGATGCCGGCATGACAGCCGGCCAGAACCACTATGGGAAACTCGAGTCCCTTGGACTTGTGGACACTCATAATGCGCACGGCATCGACATCTTCTTCGGCAAGCACGCTTTCGCCTTCTTCTTCGACATCGAGCACGTGCTGCTGCAACTGTCGAATAGCCACTTTGAATGTCATCGCGCTATCTTCGCGCCCCAGGATTTCGGCGTGCCGTCGGAGCTTGTCAATGTTGGCCACGGCCTGTTCGCCATGTAAATAGCAGGCGGCCAAAAGCCTCAGCGGCAGGTTTTCGAAGATCCGTGACACGGCGGCGCCAACCGGCAGCGTGCGGCAGTCGGAGTGCAGTTTGGCTAACGCGCCATAAAGTTCCGCCAGGGTCGGTGGATATTTCTTGCCTCCAAGCTGTTCTGAAAGCCGGTAATCCAGCAGATTGTCGCAGTGCAGATCGTAGATGCTTTGATCGGTCAAACCACCGATGGGCGAGCGCAGCACGCCGACCAATGCCAATCGATCATTGGGATTTTCGATGGCGCGGAGCAAGTTGACGGCATCGATGATTTCTTTGGCGGCGTAGAAATGGCGCTCGCCTTCGACCACATAACGGATGCCCCGGCGCCGAAGCGGTTCGAGGTAGTCATGGATGTCGGTGAGCTTGCGGAAGAGGATCGCAACGTCTTTCGGCTGCACTAGAACCCGCTCGTCTTTGGCATTGACAAAGCTGGCCTTGTCCAACACTTGATCGTGCAGCCAATCGGCCAGGCTTTCGCCTTCGAGACGACGAGCGGTCTCGGCGCTGACGTCTCCATTCGGCGCAATGATTTTTCGCAGCAGCGCTTTCGGCAAAGGCTTACGGTTACCAACCAGGGCATGCGAATCGCGCCGGGGCGCCGGCTGAATTCCGATGTAGGGCGGCTGCATACCGGGTTGCGGTTGGATCAGCGATGAAAACACCCCGTTGACGACATCGATAATTGCCCTATGACTGCGAAAGTTTGTAAGCAAATGACATTCAGTACCGTTTTGCGCTTTGATGATTTTCTCGACCACTTCCAGATACGCCTCGATATCGGCGCGCCGGAATGCATAGATCGATTGCTTGGGATCGCCAACCACGAAAACTTTCCCGGCGGTAAGTTTCACCTTGCGCCAATTTGTCGCCGTAGTGGCGGGCTGTTCAGCCAGGTAAAGCAGGATCTCGTACTGAATCGGATCGGTGTCTTGGAACTCATCGATGAGAAATGTGCGGTATTGTCGTTTTAATTCCTCGCGCACGCGCAGATGGTCGCGCACCAAATTGCGCGCGCGAATCAGCAGTCCATCGAATGAAATAAAACCTTCATGAACAAAAATTTCACGAAACCGAGCGGCGTAGGGCGCGAGGAGTTCCCAAATCAGATGAGTCAGGGCTGCATCGACTCTGCACAGGCCTTTTGCTGTGCTGACTAAGCTGTGGACTTGTTTAAGATCCGCTTCGGTCCAGCCTTTGGTTTCCCGGTTGATGGAGTGCTCCAGTAAACACGCCCTTTGTTCGACTAAAGCCGTCCCGGTTGAATCACCGCCGTCGATAAATGTCTGAATAATCAGTTGGGCGGCACGGACGAGCTTCTCATTGTTGCGGTCTTCCGGATGTCGTTTGCTCAAGCTGCCGGCGCTGTCGAGCAGTGAGCGCAGCCATGCGCGCAACGCGGCATCTCCCGGTTGCTTCGCTCGGCGCGGTTCTAGCTGAACAGATTCCGAGCATAAAGATCTAGCCAGATCTTTAATCTGCTCAAGGGTCAACTGTTTGAGCGCCTTGCGCCAATCGCCGGCTCGAGGGCTTTCGAGCGCGAGCTCCTGATCGAGCCAGAGATGCCACTGTTGGTCGAAAAGACGTCGGAACTGTTTGCCGTCGTCTTCGTGAAACTGCGGATCAACCCCGGCTTCCAGAGGAAAAAGGCGTAGCAACGTCGCAGCAAAGCTATGAATCGTGCCGATCTCGGCGCGCTCGATATTGCGCAGTGCCTCCTGGACCCGCCGATCGAGCTCGGCCTTTGATAGCCTGTAAGTATCCATCAGGCTTTCGATCTGTTGTTGCAGTTTCGTCTGCTCTTCCTGGACAGGTTCGATTCGCAGATCTGCCTCCAGGTATGTTTGAAGCCGATCGCGTAGCCGATGCTTGATCTCGTTGGCAGCCTTATTGGTAAAAGTCAGCGCGACGATGTCGGTCATCTGGAAAGGGTCCGGACTGCGCAACAATAGATGGACGATCCGATCGACCAGGAGAGTTGTCTT
>JAICEJ010000169.1 GCA_025924215.1 Candidatus Binatia bacterium | reverse complement strand
TAGCCCGATGATAAAGGTCGTCAATTTACAGAAAAGCTTTGGCCGGCAAAAGGTTCTCAAGGGTGTGAACCTCGAGTTCGCCACGGGAAAAATCACCACCATCGTCGGAACCAGTGGTTGTGGCAAGACGGTACTGTTGAAACATTTGAACGCCTTACTCCTGCCCGACGAAGGTGAAGTTCTGATCAACGGGATCGACATCACCAAGCTCGGCCAAAAGGAATTATATCGGATCCGGGCCAAATTCGGCGTGCTTTTTCAGGGCGCTGCGCTACTCGATTCGATGACCGTCTTTGACAATGTCGGTTTTCCATTGCGCGAGAAAACACGGATGAATGAGAGCGAAGTGAGGACCAAAGTCGCCGACCGGCTGGAGCAGGTCGGATTGGGCGAAATGGGACATAAGCTGCCAGCGGAACTGAGCGGCGGAATGAGAAAACGCGCCGGCTTGGCGCGCGCACTCATCATGGACCCCGAAATCGTCCTGTTTGACGAGCCTACCACCGGTCTCGACCCGGTGCTGGCAACCGGCATTCACCAACTCATATCAAGAACTCAAAATGATTTCGGCTACACGGGGATTATCGTCAGTCACACGATTCCACAGGTCTTCGATATCTCCGACTACATCGTTATGCTTGCCGGCGGCGTTGTTGAAGAGGTCGCCCCGCCGCAAGCTTTCAGCGCGTCCGAAAATCCGATTGTGCAGCAATTTATTCACGGCAGAACTGAAGGGCCCATCGAGGTCTTGTAGGAGATCGAAGTGAACCATTCACGCACTGACATCATCGTCGGTATCTTTGTGCTCGCCGGGGCCATCTGCCTCGGCTATCTCGCCATACGCCTCGGCAAGGTAGAATTGTTCGGCGCTACCGGCTACGTCGTCTACGCCGACTTCTCTTCGGTCGCAGGATTGAAAGTCGGTGACCCCGCAGAAATCGCCGGTGTCAGGATCGGCAAAGTAGAATCGCTCGGTTTGGTTGACGATCGCGCGCGTGTCGCTATACGGGTGGACCCCGACGTGAAGCTCCAGGACGACGTCATTGCGTCAGTACGCGCCCGCGGTCTCATCGGCGACAAATTTGTCTTGATCGCACCGGGAGCTTCGGATAACATCATCCCGCCCGGAGGCAAGATCAGAGAAACCGAATCGCCCCAAGACATTACGGATCTCATCGGCAAATTTGTCGGCGGAGATCTCACATCCAAAAAAGACGAACAATGACGAAATCATTCTGGCATCTTCTTGTGCTTTCATCGCTGATGTTTTTAAGCGACCCGCTATCATCTATGGCGGGACCACCAACCGATCAGATCAAGGCGACGGTGGATAACGCTGTTGGACTACTCAGAGAGTCCCGGAACACGACCGCGGAGGCTAAAGACCTTCGCGAGCAGCTGAGACAAATTCTTTTTACCCGATTCGACTTTTCTGAAATGGCCAGGCGCGCGTTAGGCGCTCATTGGCGTCGGCGCACTGCCACCGAGCAACAGGAATTCGTCCAGCTATTCACTGAGCTGCTCGAACGTCAATATGCTGGCATCATCGAGTCCTACACCGATGAGAAAATCGTTTACGTCGGCGAAAGAGCCGATGGCGCGTTTGCCGAAGTAAACAGCAAGATATTCACCGCTAAAGGTCAGGAGTTGTCGATCAACTACAAGGCTCAGTTGGTCGGCCAGGAGTGGAAGATCTATGATGTGATCGCCGAAGAAATTAGCCTGGTCAACAATTTTCGCTCTCAATTTAACCGCGTAATCTCCAGCTCCTCCTATGAGGAATTGGTCCGACGGCTTAGGGAAAAGCAGGCGGACGTGATCCCTGTCAAGAATTAGCGGCCGACCCGCTGTACTTTCACCACACTTTTCAAAGCTTAGGCAACCCGGCGCTCATCGCGCTGCTGCTCTGCGCCTCTTTCACCGGATCACCCTATCCAGTATGCTTTGAGGGGTTGGTTTTTTCGAAGTAGCAGATATAGATTTGACTGGAATGGAGCTCTCTCATGGCAATCAATATCGATTGGCATTCGCATCATACGGCGCCGGAAGTCTCCGATCGGATCAAAGACCTAACCGGTAAGCGTCCGCATATCGACGCGTTGGATTCACCGGATTTCTCCAAACGCGTCAGGGAAATGGACGAAGCGGGTGTCGATCTGCAGCTCATTTGCCAGGGTGCCGGCGTTTATGCCGACCAAATGCCGCCGGAACAAGCGCTCGAGATCGTGCGCATGTCGAACAACGTGCTTGCCGAGCGACTCGCTGGTTACAAAGATCGGTTGATGGGCATCACGGCTTTATCGCTAAAAAATATTGCCGCGTCCGTCGCGGAAATCGAACGAACGGCAAAACAAGGCTTTCGCGCTGTACTGCTCTATCCGCACGCCGACGGCAAGATGCTCGTGGACACGCCAGAAATGGACCCGATCTTCGCGAAAATTTCCGAGCTCAACCTGCCGATTTTTCTGCACGGCGCTGGTACGGCGCAAGATCCCTCCTTGGCGCGTCTCGAAGACGGTGGCGCGGGAGTCGCTTATGCGGTTCTGTCTGATGGCGAGGTCGCGGAGTGCTGCCTGCGCATGATTGCCAGCGGCTTGTTCGATCGTTATCCGAATCTAAAAATCGTTATCCGCAGCTCGGGCGGCGGTATACCGCTATTGCTTCATCGCTTTTTCTGGAAGCATAAAGGGCCTAACGGGGAGCGACGCTACTCGGAAATTTTTCTTGAGCATTTTCTCATCGATTGCGCCAGCTCGGATGACCGGACACTGTCGTTCTTGATAGACAAGATGGGCGAAAACAACATGGTTTTTGGCTCTGACTACTGCGGCGGGCTCGACCGGTTGAACAGAAGTTTTAACGCCATTCTGGCGCAGCCCAATCCCGATCACATCAAAGGCTTTATGGAAAAAAATTCCCGGCAGCTGTTACACATTTAACTTGGAGCTCGAGCCTCTGCGGCTAGTCGGCCGGGCGTGAACCTGATGGTTGAACTCCAATGAAATCCTATGGCATCTCTGTATGACCTAACGATCATCGGCGGTGGCATTCTCGGTCTCGCCACCGCGTTGAAAATCACTGCCGTCCATCCCCGCCTGAGGCTATTGCTGTTGGAGAAAGAACCGGATCTCGCGCGCCATCAAACCGGCAACAACAGTGGCGTGATTCATTCAGGCCTCTACTACCGACCGGGGTCGCTAAAAGCGCGCACCTGCGTTGCCGGACGCAGAGAGCTGATCCAATTCTGCGACGAGAACGGCGTGCCCTATGAAATTTGCGGCAAGGTCGTCGTCGCCACGACTGACGAAGAGCTGCCGCGTTTGGAGGAATTGCGCCGCCGCGGAGAAGCCAACGGCCTGCGTAGGCTCGAAACAATCGGCACCGAGCGCTTAAAAGAGCTCGAGCCACACGCCACGGGAATCAAAGGCCTCCACGTTCCGGAGACCGGGATCATTGACTACAAGAAAGTGGCCGCGGCATACGCCGCTAAGATTCGCGATTCTGGCGGCGACATCCGGCTGTCGCAAAAAGTCGTAGGCATACTCGATCGGCCCGGCGAAATCGTGCTGCAGACTTCCGGTGGGGATTATCGCACCAAGCATTTGATCAATTGCTGCGGACTGCAATCGGACTTGATTGCAAAAAAAGCTCGCGGCGCTACTCAGGACCATGATCTGGAGCACCGCATCATTCCGTTTCGCGGCGAGTATTACAAGATCGCGCCGGCACGGCAGTACTTGGTAAAAAATCTGATTTATCCGGTTCCCGACCCGACTTTTCCGTTCTTGGGTGTTCACTTCACGCGCATGGCCAAAGGAGGCGTGGAGGCGGGTCCTAATGCGGTGCTCGCTTACGCGCGCGAAGGTTACAGCCACAGTCAGGTTAACCTGAACGATCTCTGGCAAACAGTTTCGTTCAGAGGATTCTGGGCGATGACCGGAAAATACTGGCAAACCGGTTTCGGCGAGCTTTACCGCTCACTCAGCAAAACAGCTTTCGTGCGCGCGTTGCAACAGCTGGTGCCCGAGATCCGCGCGAGCGATCTGGTTGCCGGCGGCGCCGGCGTGCGCGCCCAAGCGGTCTCAGCCAACGGCGCGCTGGTGGATGACTTTGTGATTAAACAAGGCCGCAACGCTATTCACATACTCAACGCCCCGTCGCCCGGTGCGACAGCCTCGCTTGCTATCGGCCGGCAGATCTGCGAGATGGCGGAAAAAAATTTCGACCTTAGAAACTAGTTCCAGCGTTGCGTTACACCTCATATCGCGCATCCCTTCAGTAGCCTACCCTGCGTCTTCTCACTGCGCCGGCTTAAAGGTGTCGCGGAATAGGGTGACGTACTTGTCGAAGTCATCCATCACCGACTGCTCGAAGGGTAAAAGCTTGTATGGCTTCAGATAAGTCGCGGTCACATCCGGTCGGGTCGGAATTCGGCGGCTGGCGCGGATTGTTTCCATTCCCGAGCGGGACAAAAGAAAATCGTAAAACAACGCCGATGTATAGACGTTTGCGCCCGTGCTGGTGATTGCCGCGGCGACCTTCGAGATCGGAATCACTCCGTCCAGAACTGCCCATTCTACCGGCGCGCCCTGGGCCTTGGCGCGCTCGACTGTGTGTACCTGAAGCTCGGAAGCGATGGGAAACTCGCCCGCCGCCATCAGCTGGCCGATGAGTGAATGGCCTTTGCGCCACTGTATCTGCTGGTCCGCGAGTTTTTTCATGTAATCCAGTGCCGCCTCCCTGCCGTCTCGTCGTTCCAAAAAGCGCAACGAAACGACGAACCAGTTATACGGTTCCGTATCCATAGCGATTGAACCCTTCCATCTAGCGTTCAACAAATCTTTATAGGTTTTCGGCGCTCCATCTTTATTCACCATTTTGGTGTTGTAAGCCGCTACCCACGCTGATGTGTAAAGACCCGTCCAATAACCGGCCGGATCTTTGGCTTCCTCAGGATAAATCGAGTTTTCCAAACCTTCATAACGCGCCAACAGCTTGCGTTTGATCATGATCGACAGTTCCAGCTCGGGCAAGGCGACGATGTCGGCCTTGAAAGCATTGGCGCGCGCCTCGGCGAGAATCCGTTCGAGTAATTTCTCGCTCGACGAGCGCAGATGCTGGATCTGGATCGACGGATGCTGCTCGTTGAATTTCTTAATCAAAGCCAACGCATCTTCTGCGGTCGTGCTTGAATACCAGACCAACCCGCTCTCTTTTTTGCTTCCTTCGACAAGGCGCGCCTGTCGTTCCGCCGGCGGTAATTTCATCACAGCCGCAAGCGCCGCCTGACGAATTTGGGCATCTGCTACCACGGGCAAGCTGGTTAACGACAGATAGGCAATTATCAACAAAAAAGTTGGCATGTTGTCGCCTCCGAGTTTGATCTGAAACATTCGCACGGATAGAAGAGCAAGAGTTCATAAAGCTGCCACTGAATTAGCCAGCTTCGCCGAGTCTGTCAACTATGAAGATCTTTGAATGCACCGCCAACCTTGATTTCCACTTGCTCGTCAAATATCGTGGCGAGATATTGTGCGGAGGAAACCATCTGAATGATCATAGAATATAAGGGCAAGAAACCGGCTGTGTCTCCCAAAGCCTTCATTGCGCCCACCGCAGTGCTCATCGGTGACGTTAGCGTCGGCGACGACGCCAGCATCTGGTGGGGCGCGGTCCTGCGCTCGGATCAGGGCGGCTATCCGATCGTGATTGGCGCGCGCACCAGCATTCAGGACAACTGCGTGATTCATTCGGGCGAAGCTACCACGATCATCGAAGAAGACTGCACTGTGGGTCACGGCGCGATTATGGAAGGATGCGTAATCAAGCGCGGCGCCATAATCGGCATGAATTCCACAATTCTGGAAAATACCGAAATTGGCGAAGAATCGCTCATTGCCGCCGGCAGTGTCGTTGTTCCGCATAGCAAAATCCCGCCGCGTGTTCTTGCTGCCGGCACGCCGGCGAAAGTGAAAAAGGAAATCGAAGGCGAAGCTCTCAAATGGGTAAAGATGGGCGCATCGACTTACGTCGAACTCTGTCGCAGCTATCTCGGCGGCGACTACATAATCGTTGGCTAGTTTCGAGATCATCGATAGGGGGAAAAAGCGTGCGCATCATTTTGATTGGACAAGCAGCGTTTGCGGAAAAGACTCTCGATAAACTGGTCAGTAAAGGGGAAGAGGTGCTCGCCGTTTTTTGTTTTCCCGATACGCCCGGCGGAAAAATCGATCCGGTCAAGCAGAGGGCTCTTCAGCTGGGAATCCCGGTGCATCAACACAAAACGCTCAAAACGCCTGAAGTTACCCAGCAGTTTGTTTCCCTCAAGGCAGACTTGGCGATCTTGGCATTTGTCAGCCAGATCATTCCCCCGCCGGTATTCAATGCGCCGCGCTTCGGCAGTATCTGTTATCATCCTTCCTTATTGCCCAAATACCGCGGCCGGACCGCGATCAATTGGGCCCTGATCCGTGGAGAAACCTTAACCGGTTTGACAATTTTTTGGTTGGACAAGGGCATCGACACAGGGCCCATTCTCCTGCAAAAAGAAGTGCGGGTTGAACCGGACGATACCACCGGCACGTTGTATTTCAACAAACTGTTTCCCATGGGAATCGAAGCCATCGGCGAAGCGGTGGACCTGATTAAGGCCGGCAATCCTCCGCGGATTGCGCAAGACGAATCAAAGGCAACTTACGATCCGCCCTGCGGCGAGGAACACGCTAAGATCGATTGGTCCAAACCGGCTCAGGAGGTTTATAATTTGATCCGCGGCTGCGATCCCCAGCCCGGCGCGCACACTACCTACCAGGGCAAAACTTTGCGCCTCTTCGACACCCGGCTGAAGAATCCAAACGGCGCCGAGGCGGGCCAAGTTATCGGTATCGGCGCCGAAGAGATCACCATAGCGGTTACCGGCGGCACGCTGACGGTTAAGAGAGTGCGCGGCGCAGCCGGAAAAATCAGCGGCGCGGAATTCGCCAAGCAGGTTGATTTGAAAGTCGGTGATCGGCTTGAGTGATTTCACGAGCAGAGCCTTTCACGCGAAGTTCACAGGTATAACTGAGTTCATCTCAGCACGAAGCGCACGAAGGACACGACGCTTACGACAGAAGGCTTATTGTTCTTAACTTCGTGCTCCTCGCGTCCTTCGTGCTGAGTCCTGGTTCCCGCAAGTACTCTGGAAGCAGACACGCATGAGATTGTCAGTACTCGATCAATCAACCGCGTCCAAGGATCGAACGCAGGACACTGCGATTCGTGAGACGCTCGAGCTAGCGCGGCACTGCGACTCGTTGGGTTATCATCGTTACTGGGTTTCGGAGCATCACAACTCCGGCACCATCGCCGGCACGGCGCCCGAGATACTCATGGCCGCGATTGCGGCCAGCACGGCCCGTATCCGCGTCGGCAGCGCCGGTATTATGCTGCCGCACTATTCCGCGCTGAAAGTTGCCGAGCAATTCCGCGTTTTGGAGGCCATCGCGCCGGGTCGCATCGATTTGGGAGTTGGACGCGCCCCCGGATCGGACCAGATGACGTCATACGCGCTCAATCCAAGTCCGCAGAACGTCCTCGACCAATTTCCCCGACAAGTGCAAGAGCTGCAACACTGGGTATCGGGGACTTCCCTGCCTGAGGGTCATCCCTTCAGAACGGTCGTCGCGCAGCCCACCGGTCCAAGCAGCCCTGACCTATGGATTCTCGGCAGCTCGGACTATGGCGCTCAACTCGCGGCCTATTTTGGCCTGCCTTACGCGTTCGCTTATTTTTTCAGCGAGGGCACCGGCGTGGAGCAAGCGCTCGAGCTTTATCGCAAGAACTATCGCCCGAGTGAAAATAATCCCAAGCCGATCGCGACGATTTGCGTCTGGGCGCTGGCGGCAGATACGGAACAAGAAGCCTTGCATCAGTTAAAGACCCGCGAACGCGCGATTATCGATCGCAGACAAGGCATCCGTCTACCGCTTATGCCGCCCGAGGAAGCAGAGCGGCCATATTCTTCCGCGGAGATGGCAACTGCGCAGAAGCTTCGCCGCAAGGCGATTGTCGGCTCCAAAGAACAGGTTGCCGAGCGACTGAAAGAACTTGCAAAGAGTTTAGAACTCGACGAACTGGTCGTAGTAACGTGGACTTACGATCCGGCTCCGCGCCATCGCTCTTACGAACTACTAGCGCAGGCTTTTGCGATGGAACAAACAGACGGTCATTCGGCGTATTCCGTTTAGTCGATATTCGTCTACCCGTGTCAGGACAGGCACATAAGCGAAAAGAAGATTGACATGCTAGAAGATTGGCGTTTACTCTCGCCCATTGACAGCGTGACGCCGTTCAGGGCGCGCGCTGTTTGAATTCAATAGACAACTCAGGAGGTGTTTCCATGATGACGCTCTATTTCAGTCCTGGCGCTTGTTCGTTGGCCTCTCATATCGGTCTTGAAGAAACCGGAGCGCCATACGAGCTCAAGCCGATCCTGCTGGCCAAAGGGCAGCAGAGAACCGAGGATTATTTGAAGATCAACCCGCGCGGGAAAGTCCCGGCGCTCAGCGTCGACGGCAAAATTCTGGTCGAGAACACGGCGATCCTCACATACCTTGGGAGGCGTTTTCCCGAAAAACGGCTGATGCCGACGGATCCGACCGAGGAGGCGCGCTGCATTGGGACCATGTGCTGGTTCTCAAGCATCGTGCATCCCTCGTACCAGCGCTTCCACCGCCCCGAGCGTTTCGCCGAGAGCGAAGCCGCGCACGCCGGGATCAAGGAAAACGGGCGGAAGTTGTTCTGGGCCAATCTCCAGGAGATCGACTCCATGATTCAAGCAAATGATTGGGTCATGGGCCCCGAGTTCACCGCCGTCGATCCCTACGCCCTGGTTTTCTACGGCTGGGGCGAACGCAGCGGATTTCCCATGAAAGAGCTCAGCGCCTACACGGCGTGGCAGGAGCGCATGATGAAGCGCCCGACGGTTAAGAAAAGCGTTGAGAGCGAGCAGAAAGCCGCGACGTAATCTGTTGACCGAACTCGGCGGGCAACAAGGATGACAACCGCTGGCAGCACCGAACGGGGGCCGGGGTTCGCCGTTCGACGCCATTGCTTCAGCTTAACGGCACAGCCGCAGATCTTTCACCGTGTCAATCCTGCTTGCAGTAAAGTGGCGACATCGATCGTGTGTCATGCACGGCTCGGCCAAACATCCTTGTTGGCGCGAGATGCTTAAAACCGCTGAACGCGCGACTTGAAGTCAGCGTCTCATGTCCGAACCGCACCGAACTCAT
>JAICEJ010000168.1 GCA_025924215.1 Candidatus Binatia bacterium | reverse complement strand
CGTCGATGCATTTCGCCGTCTCCGTAATGGCGACAGTGTAAGATTGGAGGGAGAGTTCGTTAATCGCGATAATTTCCAAATATCGACGATAAGCAATCGCTAGCCACTAGGCTGGCGATTGATCGATGAAATCATTTCAGCGCCTTCTTTAAGGCGCGCATCGCATTATCCGCATCGCCTGCGTTATCGAACGCAAGGTAAGTCACCATTCGCCGTCCAAGCGCCGCGGCCGAAACGCCGCGCAGGTTTATGCCTGCATCGCTGAGCGCCCGAGTCAACTTCGTCCCCAAGCCAGGCTTGTCTGGACCTTCAACCCGAACCGAATGCAGGCTGTCGGTAGTGCTCAATCCCGCGCTCTGAGCCGCATTCTTCTGCTTTGCTCCTTTCACCGGAGTTAGGAAAACAACCCCGGTTCCTGGCCGATCCGGAGCGCGCCGCGAAACAAGGAATTCTAAGTTGGCGCCCGCCTTGCTCAAGGCCTCAACCGTAGCGCCTAGCCCACCGGGACGGTCGGCGATCTCCCCGGCCCATACATCTACTTTCTTTATGTTATACGCCATACGCATTCTCCTTTTTGTTGATGCGCCAAATCTAGCCGCTCATACCACCCGGCAAAAGAGTCTGTCAAACCGGCATCGGTTAGCGCTGCACTTTTCATCTGTCGAGCCTAAGATCTGTTTGCTCCCATTAGTAACCGGCACAGCGGCCGGATATCTTGCAAAGTTTCCAAATGCTCGACGTCCTCGATGATCCGTTCAATGGAACTGTCATCGAGTGCTTGGCGCGCGCAACCAACGAATTTTTCTTTAAGTTCTTCGGCAGTCATGGGAGCTTCGCGGCTGCCTTTGGCGTAATCGATCTGCCGGGAAAAGCTCCGGCCGTCGCGCAGGCGAATCGTGACCTTGCACGGGCGGCTGCCTAGAGCAGTCGGTTGAAGATCGGGGTCGAGGCGCATCTGAACCCTTTCAGCCAAACGCAAAACATTCTCATCCCGAACTGCCGAATCGGTAAATGCGTCCAGGAAGAGCCTTCCATCGATGATTGCGCGCGCCAACAGATAAGGCATGGAAAATTTACCCTGCAAGCCGTTTTGAGGAACGCGAAAAACAATTCTTTCAAACGTATGCCGCGCCACGCCAACGTCGATGGACTCGACCATCTCAGCGGTAATCCCATTCTTGGTCTTGAACTCGAGCACGCCGTCGATGGCTGGATGTGTCAGGCCGCCGCAGGGATAAGGCTTAATCCTGATGCCGCTGTTAATCAATTCGTACACCCTTCCCAACTCTTCGAGCGGGCGTTTGTCCGGCTCTGCTCCGGGATAAAATACCTCATAGAACCCCAGTCGGGCTTCAATTGCCTGCTTGTTGGCGGTGAAACCGGATTGCGCCAGCTTGGCGGCCACCACTCCATTTCTCGCACCAAGCCCGACGTGCAACGGCTTAGACATCGTGCCGAAATTACACACCAAGCCGCTGGCCATCGATGCCGCTGTGCCGAGCGTCGTCTCTACTTGAGATTGGTTCAGTCCCTGCAGTTTCGCGCAAGCCACGCCAGCGCCGAAAGAACCGAAGCTTGACGGCGGATGCCAGCCGTCTTCGGAGCGCTGTCGCAGCGACATTACTAATTTCGTAATCGTCTCGAAACCTGCGACGTAAGCTTCGAGGCAGCGGCGGCCGCTGCTGCCGAGCGATTCTCCCAAAGATATTATCGCCGGAATGATCGGCGCCGTCGGTTGGCCCATCAGCGTAAAGCTGTGATCGAAATCGAGCGCGTGCGCGGCTGTGCCATTGGCAAAAGCCGCTTGCATTGCCGACGACTTAAATCCCTGTCCAATGACGCTGGACTCTTCTTTCGCGTGCTCCTGGCGGGCGATCTCGGCGCAGATCCTGGCGCTCGATTCTTTGCTGCCCGCCAATGCCACTCCAAGACAATCGAGCAGCGCTGTTTTCGCCATCTTAATCGCTTCCGACGGAATTTTTTGGAATTCAGTCTCGACTACGAACCGGGCAATTCTCGCCGTCGCGTCCATGACACCTCCGATCTTTTCGTCGCACACCTGCTGCTTGCCGGTGTTACTTGGCCATAAATTTTCTTACCTGCTGCACGATTTCGGGCGGTTGATCCAACACCTCCTTGATCAAAGCTTCCAATTCCTCGCCGGAGGTATAATCGACTTCCATCTTGGCTTTTTTGGCATCGTCTAAAAGTTCTGGATCTTTTAAGGCCTTGACAAAAGATTCACGGAGAATCTTCACCCGCTCCGATGGCGTGCCCGGTGTCACCAAGAATGGGCGGCCGAACTCACCGCCGGACAACATGGCTTGGACGATGCGGCGATTGTTGCCAGGAACTTTAAATTCCTCGAGGATCTCGTAGATCGTCGGCGCTTCCGCCGCGCGCGGATCACGTTTGCGTCCGGTTTGCAGCAAGTGGCGGTCGAAGCCCTTCTTGTGCCAGCTATTGAAGGGTTCGCGGCCGAAATGGGCCGCCAAGGTATGAGCGCGGCAAGCGATCTCTCCTTTCTCCACCGCCAAATCCGCCTCATTGCCGCCGGGGTAGCCGAGAACAGAATTGATGTTCGCGCCCAAAGTTAGTTCCAGAATTTTTGCGACCAGGTAATCGGAACTTGTTGTCCCGGAACCGCCGCAACTGGGCGGCTGTTTCGCTTTAACAATATCGCCGATGGTCTTGAACGGCGTGTCGGCGCGCATGTAAAAAATAATCGAATCCTGCGACGCCGAACCAATCCAGTGAAACTTTCGCAAGTCGAACTGCACTTCCTTGCGCTCGACCAGTTGCTCGATGTAGATGCTGTTATTCGGCAACACCATGCTTAACCCATCCGGTTTGGCCACCGCATAGACATAGTTAGTCGCGGTTAAAGAACCCGCGCCCGGCATGTTTTGCACGATCACTTCAGGATTACCGGGAATTTGTTTGCCCCAATAGCGCGCGAGCAGGCGGCCCCACAGGTCATAAAAACTTCCCGGCGTCGATCCGACCATGATGCGGATGGTTTTGCCCTTGTAGAAGTCAGCTTGTGCCAATGCAGCAGAATCAAACAGTGGCAGCGCCGCCAGCACGCCGGTTAAAACAAGCACTGGGAAAACTTTTCGACAATGACGCTTCACAAAACCTCCTCACCTGAGAGCTGCGCGAGAATATTTGATGGCGGGACAAAGTGACAACTGAAGAACTCGTTTCTACTTAGGTAACGTAATGAAATTTGCCTGTTCCGGTCGCGGAGTTCACGCGTGCTTGTGCCCGTTGACGAATTCTCATCATGAGAGATCTCAGTTGCCACACAGGTTCCGAACCCTGCCTTATCAGCCGCCAGGTTCACGTCTTCATTCCCGAAAAGGTATTAACCGTAGCGTGAAGATTGCGGGCGAAGTCAGTGGCCGCCTGGGTGTTCATATTGAAAGCAGATCGGCCATACTCCTTGACCGCCATCAAAGCGGGGAGCGGCGTCTGTTTCAGCCGCTCCAGTAATTTGCTCACTGCCGCATCGAGTTCCGCGGCCGGCACGACATCGCTGACGATCCCGAACATAAGGGCCTTATTGGCATCGATCTCCTGGGTTGAATAGATCAGGTAAGTCGCCGCTTTGCGCGGCACGCGGTCGACCAGCCCCGACATCGCGATGGTCGGCATGATATTGTGCGCCATCTCCGGTAACTGAAACCGCGCCTTGTCGCTGGCAATGGTGATATCGCATAAAGCCGCCAGCGCACAGCCCAATCCTGCGGCGCGGCCGTGAACAACCCCGATGATCGGCACTTTGGAACGCCGAAACGCGTCGTACAAATCGAAGATCGTATCGGCTCTCTCGCGCATTTGATAAGCTTCGAGCGCCGGACCTGGTTTGCCCATCGCTTCTCGGCCCAGGCAAAAGTCCTCGCCCGCGCCTTTGAATAAGATCAGCCGCGACTCCTTCGCGGCATTGTCGATCATCTGAGCCAGCTGAGCCAAAGTCGCATCGTCCTGCCGGTTGCCGATATCAGGCCGGTTCAAGGTAAGGGTGGTCACGTCCGCGTCTCTTTGCTTAAGGATGTAGTCTGCCATGGTCATCGCCTCCGTAACTTCAATGAACCCGACTCTAGAAGCCTCGAGCGCATTTTGTCAACGATATCTTCCGGTCGTCTCGGATCATGAACACCTGATCGTTTGCTTTACGACCGAAGCGATTTGCTCTACGTGTTCCAAGGTGACGTCGGGCTCGCAAGGCAGCTCAATCAGATTCATCCACATTTTCTCGGCACGGGGAAACGATCGCACCGCCAGCTGCCGGTAAGGCGCAAGGAGGTGGATCGGCATATAACTACCTTGAACTTCGAAACCGGCGCCGCGGAGGGAGGCAATCAGATCTGAGGCTGGATCGTGCCCCGGATATTTAGGGATGATTCGAATGACTTGAGTTAGGCAGGCAGAGCCTGCTCGGTGCGGCACCAATATCAAACGTTCATTTCCCAGCAATCCTTGATAGGCGCGAACGCGCAATCGGCGCGCAGCTAAATTGTCTTGCAAACTTTTCATCAGACTCGAAGCGACCGCGGCGTTGAGATTGGACATGGATTCTTTTCGATACTGGGCAGGCAGTGACTGAGGATCTGTAGCTGCCGAATCCGATAAAGCTTCATGGAGCGGCACCGACCAGCGCCTCCACCGATGCCAGATCAGCGTCGATGAAAGACGTCGCAGCGCGGCGGAAAAATCGGCTGCAGCCAAAGCGAATTCAGCACCGCGTTCAAGCACTTCTTGGTGTCGCGGGACAAACACGCCGCCACCGAGACCAGAGCAAACCTTCTCGTTGCCGAAACTTAAAATCCCAGCATCCCCGAACGTCCCTAGCTTCCCGCCATCTAAGCTCGCGCCCAACGCCTGGGCGGCGTCGTCAATGACTTGGATGTCTCGTCCGCGTGTCAGATCGATGATGGAATCTATTTCCGCAGGATTACCAAAAAGATGCGGCACGATAATCGCTCGGGTCTTTTTACTCAATGCCGGCTCGACCGTAGCTGCTGTGAGATTGAGGTCATCTCCGACATCGGCCAGCAAAGGGTAGGCGCCAACTGCTAAGATAGGTGAGATAATGCTTGTGCAGCAAAACGCCGGCACCACCACTTCATCGCCTGATTTCACGTCACAGGATCGCAACGCAAGTTCGAGGGCGAGGCTACCGGAGCCGCACAGAATGGCGTCTTGGACGTCTAGTTCTTGCGTGATCCAAGATTTCAGCTCGGCAAGGTCCGGCCCAACGATAACCTGGCCCGAGAGCAGGCAACGAACGATGGCCCGAAAGGTCTTGCCACTCCAGAACGGAGTGGCAAGAGGCACGTGATAAGGCCGGGGAAGCAAATTCACGATCAAACAAGAGCAAACAGAACGGCTGCCAAATTAAAACCGAGCCGATCGCTGCAAACATCCTTGACGAGGAATATTTCCGTTCGTCGCGTAAAGTCAGCTCCGCTGAGGCAGCAGTTCTACTGCCCTCGGAACTGTTCGGCTCCGGTTTCGATAATGCGCGCGATCGAGGGTGATCGTATTGAGCGCATCCGTGCGATGCAGGCGAACTTAATGTTTCGACTGACTGCCGGCTGTAGTGACCGTAATATGTGACATCGGTGTATCTGCCGTGGCGCCATGCCAGTGCCGCTCACCCGCCTTGATGTGCACGACATCACCAACTGTGATCTCACGCTGCTCTTTTTCGTTTGCTATCGAACCCCGTCCCGCAGTTACCACTAGAATCTGATCGCAATCATGAGTGTGCCACCCGGTGGTAGCCCCCTGCCGGAAGTTCACGACGTTACATCGAAAATTATCGGAATCAGCTTCACCAATAATTGCTTGACGCGTGCGGCTCACCTCTCCTCCCGACCATCCGGGGACAGGTGTCGCTGCGTTCATCGGCTTTTCCGGTAACTCGGCAATTTTGAGTACACGCATTTTACGCCTCCTTAAAATCGATGTACTACACCTAAGACAAGGCAGATCACAACTACACCGCCGCAAAGCGACCCGTCAAGAAATCCATCGCTAATTATTTCGCTGATCTACTAATTGACACCGGCAACCAGCTGAGACGAGGCCAGTTTATCTTCGCGCGAGCTTCTCAAAGCGCCTTCCCAACGGTCACTTGCTTTTCCGACTGCTCGGGCGTCGTGCCTCGTTCGACATACCAGCGCTTCAAACCATAGTCGCTACCGTGCTGCCGGAATCGACTCTCGAGGATCGATCCCAGTTGAAAATGAATCTATCAACTAGCCGCCGCACCGCACGGCGGGCCTAACGCGCGGTGTTCGCGGCGTTGCCAGGCGCCAACTTATCGTCAAGAGATCGAAAATGAGTGCCACCCAGCGACTGCCAAATCCGACATCACAGCGTGTCGAAAGATACTCCGCGGTCTCCGAAATTCCCACAACAATTGTCATTTCCTTGGCAAAAGATTGAAGCTTTCACCGGCTCATGCTAATAATGCTCGATTCATGAAAACGTCAGACTTAACTCATGTAGCTCGCACGTTCGTCCAGTGGTTTGATTCTGAGCATTTCGACCCAGCTGAGGGTAACGATGGTGGCGACGTCGACCGGATCAATTGGCTCCGAACCTTGCCGTTTGTTATTTTACACTTTGGTTGCTTGGCGGTGTTCTGGGTCGGCTGGAGTTCTGTTGCGGTGCAGACCGCGCTCGTCATGTACCTGGTTCGAATGTTCGCTATAACCGGCATTTACCACCGCTACTTCGCACACAGAACTTTTCGCACTTCGCGCTGGGCGCAGTTCGCATTTGCTGTTCTCGGTGCCTCGTCGGCGCAACGCGGCCCCCTTTGGTGGGCGGCGCATCACAGGAACCATCATCGCGAGTCAGATTTGCAAGCCGATCCACACTCTCCGATTCAGTATGGTTTTCTCCGCTCGCACGCCGGCTGGTTCATGTGCAACCGCTTCTATTTGACTCAATACAAACGGATCCAGGACTTTGCGCGGTTTCCTGAACTGGTCTGGTTGAATCGATATGACAAAGCGGTTCCGTTTGTGTTGGGATTCGCTCTCTACCTAACCGGCGCTTGGCTGGAGCGATCAGCGCCCTCCCTGGGTGTCACCGGCCTTCAATTGTTCGTTTGGGGATTCGTGGTAAGCACCACGGTGTTGTTTCATGCCACCGCCAGCATCAATTCCATCGCGCATCTGATTGGCAGCCGTCGATATGACACCAAAGATCAAAGCCGAAATAACTTACTACTAGCGTTGATTACACTTGGAGAAGGTTGGCACAACAACCATCATCAGCATATGGGTTGTACCCGACAGGGATTCTACTGGTGGGAAATCGACCTCACGTACTATGTTTTGAAGCTTATGTCGTGGACTGGACTGATCTGGGACCTAAAGCCGGTACCGGCTAAAGCTTACAATCTTTCAGAACAGTTACCAATAAAACGAATCGCATCGGCCGCGTGAGCCAGCCGTAAAACAATCCGATCCGAAGACCACTCAATAGTCAAAACGAACTTCAGATTGTCGTGATCGCGGAGTCGATCACCGAGAGATTTCTCGTTGTCAGGCGGCCGGCGGCATGCCTGTCGAAGACATCTCCACCCTCAGAGTAAAGATGCGTTTTTGCGCCTTATCGATCGCTCCGACACCGAGACTCTGTCGGGAAACCAATTTGCCGGATTCATCACGAACTTCCATCAAGATGCAGTATTCAAGCGCTTCGCCTGAGCCTGAGTGATTGATCGTACCTTCGACCGAAAGCGGGCACTCCGTAGGATTGGAAGATGCTTCTGCAGCGGCGGAGCCGAACTTGAGCACGTGTCGGCAAATCGGGCACGATACCGAACTTTTCAGGATCGTAGCTTTGCAATGCGGGCAGCTGCGGGATTCTCCCGCAGCTGAGAGACGTCCCGCTTTCATTGATTGGTTCCATTTTTTGCGTTCTCATGAGCTCGGCCATTAACAAACTTTGCCGCCTGTGCTTCGCTCCAGCCGAATTCTACATGGCCGCGCATCCGCGAACCGGCTGCCACGGTTAACGTGGTCGCTTTGAGGTCGCCGATTAGCTGACCGGATTCGAGCAGCTTCACCTGCGAGCTCGCGACCACATTGCCTTCCACCTCGCCAGCTATGGTAACAGTTACCGCGCTGATTTTCGCCGACAGATGCGCGCCTCTTTCGATATTCACGTCGCCTTTGACTTGAATATCGCCTTTGAACTTGCCGGCAATGCGCAGGTCGGCATCACCTTCGATCTTTCCCTCGATCGCAACGCCGGGTCCAAATACGGATTCGCGACGATCCTTGGAGGTGTGTTCACGCGGCGCATGGCTCGGGGCCACCGGGGCGATGGGCGGGGTGTGCTCGACATGCGGCTTCTCACCGTTATCCTCTTGCATGGGTTGATTCCAAAGTGCCATAGAACCTCCTTAATGTTTGATGACAGCGCACGACAATTATGAACCGAAGCTTGGAGCCAAAACTTTTCCAAACCGACGCAATGGAGGTGCCAGCTGTCAATTGCAGGACAGTTGAGCGTCCCAAGACGTCACACCGTCCGCGAACTCGGCTCGGCTAAGGCACGCACAAAGACTTTTGGGAGTATGAGGTCGCGTTACTTAGAGAAAGCGCAGACGAGCCCGCTTAAGCTGTCCGAAAAAACGTAGCGCTCGCAAGGTTGCTAGACGCTCCACAAATGTCGCCGGAAAGCTAGATTTGTACACAGGACCGGCGGCGCTGAGCGACTCTAATCTTGGAAATTTCTCATCGGCAAGATTGAACCAATCAAAATCGGTGTGTTGCGGAATGGCAGGAGCCGTGTGCGCGAGCGATATGTTTATCAATCTCCGGATCGCGATTCACATTTGACAACCGATGAACGGCGCTGTACCGCTAGCCATAGCAACACCGGCATTTTATTGAAGAGCGGATTTCACGAAGAATTTTTATTTCTCCGGTTCACTAGCGCATTCGAGGTACGATCTGAAAATCACCGAAGTCCAAGCAACTTTGCATCGAATTCCTGTAGAAGTGCCGTTGCTGTCCGAGAAAATCACTACGTCGGTGCTTTTCGCCAAGGTCGAAACCGACGAGAGCATAACCGGTTACGGTCTTACGCGCGGCGCGCAACGATTTGGGCTTCGAGAATTCGTCAATCGCGAGCTCGCCCCGTTCCTGCGCGACAAGAATCCATTGGAAACCGAACGCGTTTGGCAGCAGCTCTACACCGCTTTTAATCCGCGCGGACAAACCGGTATGTGGAGCTCGGCAGTAAGCGCCATCGACATTGCGCTTTGGGACATCAAAGGGAAAAAGTACAACGAGCCGGTCTGGCGCTTGCTTGGCG
>JAICEJ010000167.1 GCA_025924215.1 Candidatus Binatia bacterium | reverse complement strand
GTCGTCGAAAAAGGCCGAAGCAAAAAGGTCGACGTTCAGGAGCTCAAAGAAGGCGTCAAGCGAGAAGGTCTGTCCGGCATCTCCACTCGATTTATCATGAAAGCTTTGGACAACGCCTTGTCGGATAACACTACCGGTAACTGCATCAATCCAATCAACGTGCGCGAGGCATTGATCAATATGGTGAAGGAAGCCGATCTTCCCGACGATACTAGGAAGCAGTACCTCGAATTGTTGCAGGATGCGCTGCACAAGGAATATCTGGAGATCTTAGAGAAAGAGATTACCCGCGCCTTCGTCTACTCCTATCAGGAACAAGCTGAAGCGCTTTTCCAAAACTATCTGGATCACGCTGAAGCCTATGTCAACAAAAGCAAGGTCAAAGACCGAAACACCAAGGAAGAGCTCTCCCCTGACGAGAGCTTTATGAAGTCTATAGAAGAACAGATCGCGATCATTGGCTCTGCCGCCGACGGTTTCCGTCAAGAAGTCATCGCTTATCTTTGGGCGGCAAACCGGCGCGGCGAAAAAATCGATTACAGAAGCTATGAACCATTAAAGGAAGCGATCGAGAAAAAACTCATCACCTCGGTCCGAGATCTCAGCCGGGTGATTACAAAATCACGGATGCGTGATGAGGAACAATCTGAAAAGTATAACGTGATGGTCAAGAATCTGCTCGAGAACGGCTACTGCCCGAGTTGCGTCGACGTCATTCTGAAGTACGCCGCCAACAATCTTTGGAAGGACTGAGATCATGACGGTCACGCGTGACCCACAAAGCGGCATCGTTCGGATCGCCGAGACCATCTTCCGTCCGTACAACTCGTCCTCGGGGCAGCGTAGTGATCGCAGCGCAGGGGATCGGCTGCGGCACCGGCAGAAGGTCCGGGAGGCTATCAGAAATAATATCGCCGATATCATTGCCGAAGAATCCATCATCGGCAAAGACAATAATCGCATTATCAAAGTCCCGATTCGCGGAGTTAAAGAATACCGGTTTGTCTATGGTGATAATGCGCCCGGAGTCGGCCAGGGAGGTGACCAAGAACCGCAGCCTGGACAAGTTGTCGGTCAGGGGGAAAAAGGAAAGCAACCTGGGCAGCCTGGAGATCAGCCGGGCGTCGATTACTATGAAACCGATGTTCGCCTCGATGAGCTTATCGAATTGATGTTTGAGGATCTGGAGCTGCCGGACTTGGAGCGCAAACGGCTACGGCAAATCGAAGTTGAGAAGCAGTTTCGTCAAAAAGGATACCGGCGCAAAGGCGTTCGCGTGCGTTTGGATAAAAAACGGACGGCTCGATCGCGTTTGAAACGTAAGAAGGCCTCTCAGCGTAGAGATCTCATACGGGCACGTAGCCGATTTCCTTTCCATAAAGACGATTTGCGTTACCACCATTCAGTGAGCGACTTACGACGCGAGTCCAATGCCGTTGTTTTGTGCATCATGGATACCTCCGGTTCCATGGATACCATGAAGAAATACCTGGCGCGAAGTTTCTTTTTTATTCTGTATCAGTTCATCAGCACGCGGTATCAAAATGTAGAAATCGTTTTTATTGCGCATCACACGGAGGCGCAGGAAGTTAGCGAGGAAGATTTCTTCCACAAGGGCGAATCTGGCGGTACCTTTATTTCTTCCGGTTACAATAAGGCGCTGGAGATTATCAACGAACGATTTCATCCCGCGCTGTGGAACGTGTATGTTTTCCATTGTTCAGACGGCGACAATTTTGAGTCGGACAATCCGGCCGCCCTCAAGGCAGCCACGGAATTGGCCCGGTCCTCTAATCTGTTCGGCTATGGTGAGATCAAACCGTTGGGAGCGGGCTACTATGGCAGCAGCTTGATTCCCCTATTTTCGCAGTTGGACGAGCCGAACTTTCAAACGCTGCAAATTCATCGGAAGGAGGATATCTGGACATCGTTTAAGACTTTTCTGGCCAAGGACCGCGGTCGGGAGGATGCGGCGTAGCGTTTTAGGTATGTAGCTTCTGTCTATGGATTATACGATCGAAGATCTGGAAGTTTGGAACAGTCGAATCGTTGAGATCGTTCATAAGTTCGGCCTTGACCCTTACCCGCAAGAGTTCGAGATCTGTGATCATGAGGACATGCTTACTTACATGGTTTACTCCGGCATGCCCTCTCATTATCCCCATTGGTCTTACGGAAAAAGCTTCGAAAAACTAAAGACGCTGTACGAGTATGGTGTGAGCGGACTGCCTTATGAAATGGTAATCAACTCCAATCCTTCGATTGCTTATTTGATGCGGGATAACAGCCTGGCTTTGCAGGTCCTCACCATTGCCCACGTATACGGACACAACGATTTTTTCAAAAATAATTTCACATTTGGCGCCACGCGCGCACAATATACCATTGAAACTTTTAAAAGCCATGCAAATCGAGTACGGCATTACGTAGAGGATCCGAGTATCGGATTGGAACGAATTGAACGTATACTCGATGCGGCGCACGCACTGTCACTTCAGTGCCGCCGCAACCTCTCGATTCGCAAGCTATCCGCCGAGGAACAAATAGAAACCAAAGTGCAGGAAGCGCAACCGCCGACGGACCCATTTGGCGCGATCCATCGGCGGCCAGACTATGTTTCGCCGGATCTCAATAAAGTTCCTCTGTACCCGGAAGAAGATCTTTTGATCTTTATCCGCGACCATAACCCGCATTTGGCTGATTGGGAAAAGGATCTTTTAACCATCGTGCATGAGCAATCTCAGTATTTCATCCCGCAAATCGAAACCAAAATCATGAATGAAGGTTGGGCGAGCTTTTGGCACAAACGAATTCTTGAAACACTGGAGCTGCCGCAGAACCTGCACCTGGAATTTCTGGTTCGGCATGCGCAGGTGTTACGGCCAAGCCCTGGTGGCTTAAATCCGTATCATGTCGGCATGAAGATCTGGGAAAATATCGAAAAACGCTGGGATCACCCCTCTGCCGAGGATGAGAAACAGTACGGCCGACGAAATAAAAGCGGCGCGGACAAACTTTTCGAGGTACGAGAAGTCGAGCGTGATGCCTCCTTTATCCGGCGCTATCTAACCGAAGAGCTGGTGCGAGAACTCAACCTATTCGAGTATCGAACGCGGGGCAATGAACAGGTCGTCAGCCGAGTCGCGGATGATCTTAATTGGCGACAGATCAAAGAAACTTTGATTCAAAATGTCGGCACCAGCACTATTCCCGTGATCAAAATTGAAGATGCCGATTATAACAAGAACCGGACGCTGTTCCTCAGGCACCACCATGATGGACGAGATCTGCAACTGGAATATGCCGAGAAAACGCTTCAATATTTAAACCAGCTGTGGGGTCACGAAGTCGCTTTGGAGACGATTCTCGATAACCGCAAGTCGCTGCTGTGCTATTCCGACAATAGACTAGCGATCAAAAACGGCATATAGCCGATTCAACAGGCTCCGTGCCTGCCGAAATTCGCCCTGAGTCTAACTACACGGCCACGAGCTATTTGCCATGACGTTTCGAAAACAAATCGCGGCCATTCAAAGTTGCATTACTAATCAGATCGATGCCAGCCTAATTGGCGATAAGGCAATCGCCGGCATTGTCGGGGATGCACCGTCTTTCTATTCAAAAAGCCCCGCTCTATGGAATGCGGCATTCGAGTTTTTGGGCATTCACGGGATCTACCTACCTTTCGATGTCGCTGAGCCTCGCTTGAGTGAGCTAATTGCCACCTTGAAAGGTCTAGATAACTTTCTAGGAATCAATGTCACGGTGCCGCATAAAATTAGAATTATGGATTTTTTAGACGAGATTGAAGCGGGGGCCGATCGGGTTCAAGCGGTCAACACCATCGTCAGAACCTCCTCCGGCAAACTAGTCGGATACAATACCGATGGCGAGGGGTTCATTGAAAGTTTGCTGACCCCGCTGCCGGAGCAGACTGAATCGTTCATGCCTTCCCTGGCAAAAACCGATGTCTTGCTCTTGGGTGCAGGCGGCTCGGCACGTGCCGTCGCCTTCGAGCTATCGGATAGGCTGAATGAAGGCCAATTAGTAATCGCCAACCGAAGCCTGGATCATGCCGTGTCCCTGGCATCCGAAATTCAAAAAAATGACCGGCAAGTTAAGGCCATCAACGAAACTGAAACCGGTGATTGGGCGCGTCGAGTCGGCTTGATCGTTAACTCGACCACCAAGGGGCAAGGAGGAATTCGTAAGTTGCAGAATGGCAAACTTACTACCTTGGAAGCGTACTCCGCTTTGGCGTCCGCTCATCCGTCATCAATCTCTCAAGCCGATTTCGATGCCCCCCAAACCCGGCAGGATTGGCTGCGCGCAGCGCAGGCCGATATCGACGCGAACAATCAAGCGTCCATGACTTTAGCTCAAACCATACCGCAAAATGTTCGCTTTTACGATTTGATCTATCATCCGGAAGAGACCGTATTTCTGCGTCACGGCAGAGTGAGCGGCCATCTAACCAAAAACGGAAAGTCGATGATCGTATGTCAGGCTGCGATCGCATTGTGCAGGCATGTCTGCAAACAGCACCTGATTGAATCCGGCAAGGACGATGTCGCTACTTATCGAGCGGTTTGCCAGGTGATGTCCGCCAATTGGTAGCTGAAAAGATCGTGACCCAATTACCAAAAGAACGTGCATTGGGCACGGGACGATCCTCGGGCATTTTGATTCCGGGCCGCACCGCTCCCCTGTCCGACAACTTTCAATAGGCAAGCCGGACCCGACGCGATGCCAACATAACCAATCCGATTGCCATTAGAATCAGACTGATCCACTGAGCCTCGCTAAGACCGGCCGCCAAGATCGGATTGACGCGCCAAAATTCAATGGTAAACCGCGCAAGGCCCGCCAATATAAGATAAAGCCACGCTATTGTCCCAGGGGCCAGTCCCTTGTTTTTAATGCTCCAGAGGATTCCGAAGATAACTAGTGATTGTAGAAATTCGTAAATAGGGGTGGGATGCACGCGGACGCCGGGTGGATAAGGAACTCCCGTCATCGGATCAACCCAACCAGTAATCGCGTTAATGTACGCAACACCCCAAGGCACGTTGGTGATCAAACCCCAGTCGCCGTCCCCGGCGAAGTGGCAGCCTAAGCGGCCGACGCCATAGGCGATAGCCAAGGCCGGAGCGGCAATATCCGCACCGACGAGCCATGGAATTTCATTTTTCCTGGCAATCCAAGATACCGCCACGGCGCCACCAAACAATCCGCCGTACCAGGTAAATCCGGCACCGGTAAAAATGTAGCTTGAGGGAGAAGCTAAAAAATTATTCCAGTCACCCAGGATGAACAGAAGCCGGGCGCCGAGGAGTCCGCCGATGGCGGCGGCAAAGACCATCGAAGACGCCAGTTCGGGATTATAACCTCGTCTTTTTAGCTCGGAATGAACCACCCAAGCGGCAGATAGCGCGGCCAGCGCCATAAAGGCGCCGAAACTATAAATCGTTATGGGACCGAATTGGAAGAGAATTGGGTACATGAAAAACGATCATACCGGAGAGACAACGACTATTAAACCTAGGACTTCATCTCGGGGATCCGGCCATAGATCGCGTCCAGAAAAATTGCGCCGCTTGGGGGAATTGAGATTTGCGTCTTCTTAATGCCAAGAACCTCATGCCAGATCTCAGCGGCATACTTTCCCGCCGGAATATCTTCGATGGTGAATAACCCGCTCGCGCCGGTCACCGCGACATACGGAGTTGAAACCACCACGATAGCTGCGCTCATCCAGGTATGGAGCACATCGCAGTCTATTCTGACGACACCCAACCGGTCGAGAACTTTGGAGACCTGCCGCCACCGGGGCAAACCCACATTGAAGAGCGTTTCGTTGCCGAGCCGCGCATGAACTGTATGGAGAATCGGATCACTGTTTTTGAGGAGTAACTCGCTTCCGATGCCGGCGATTTGCACGTGCGGTGTAAATGCGCATTGTTTGTTGTCTAGTAAGATCCTGCCAGGATGAATGTTCACATTTCGATCGAGGGGGCGAAGAATAACCACCGCGTTGCGGACCCCACCGCCCCGATCCACCAGCAATGTTTCGTTAGGCACCGTTAAACCACAAAAACTGCGGCTCTTTACCACTTTGAGCGGAGCTGGCGCTTGGTATTTGCCTGAAAGCAAAACGGCTCCCCGGAGTTGCCCATTGCTGGAAATCAGCGGCGCGGGATTGAAGTCAAAGTTGGCCCATACGACCGTGGCAATGCCTGCGTTGAACACAATCACAAACAGTATCAGCATGCGCGAAATCTTGATCTGTTTCATCTTGTGCGCGGGATTTTCAACTGGATTCGGCCGCTCTCATAGCTAACCGGATCCGTGTTTTGGTTATAGCTGCTGTTGAGACTCTTCCATTTCTCTGTTACGACTGCTCGCAGTGTCTTTTGCTGCCAATCTTTACTAGAACCCGCCTCAGTAGTCGCATAGGCTTTTTAGATTAACAAGGGAACCGTGCGCGCTGTCATTCAAAGGGTCACAAAAGCCCAGGTTACCGTCGGCGAAAACATCGTCGGGGGGATAACATCGGGCCTGTGCATTTTACTGGGTGTGAGCCGAGATGATGAAGTGGCGGACGCCGACTTCCTCTCAGACAAAATCAAAAATCTTCGCATATTCGAAGACCAAGAAGGCAAGATGAATCTATCTTTAGTGGCTGCCCGCGGCGAGGTTCTAGTTGTCTCCCAATTTACGCTTTACGCCAGCTGTAAAAAAGGCAATCGCCCGTCTTTCACAGATGCGGCGCCCTTGGCTCACGCCGAAAACCTCTACAATCATTTCATAGGGCGGCTCCGGGATGCCGGAGTCCCAGTTGCCACCGGCCAATTCCAAGCCAAAATGAAGGTCTCGCTGGTCAATGATGGTCCGGTTACCTTCGTTTTGGAAAGTTGAACATGCACGTAGTTTTGTTTCAACCCGAGATTCCACCGAATACCGGCAGCATAGCTCGGCTTTGCGCAGCTACGCTGACCCCTCTCCATTTGATCGAACCACTCGGATTTAAAATCGACGACCGCCACCTCAAGCGCGCCGGCCTTGATTACTGGCAGTTCGTCGATCTGCGGGTACACAAATCCTGGGATGAGTTCGTAGCGGCAGCGCCGGTGAAACGGTTGCTCTACTTTTCTAAACGTGCGGTGAGATCCTATACCAGAGCACGCTACCAAGAAGAACACTATCTTGTCTTCGGTCCCGAGACGCGAGGCTTGCCTCAACACTTGTTAGATGCCAACTCAGATTCTTCCTATCGGATACCCATGGCTGGTGAGGGTGTTCGGAGTTTGAATCTCTCCAATGCGGTGTCGATTGTTCTCTATGAAGGATTACGGCAGCTGGGAAAAGCTTAACTTTACGCGGCAAGCTCTTGACCCTAAGACTTAATATGGTTATTTATGGCACCAAATTTCGCACCTTAGGGGGTTTTTGATATGAGGTTTGTGCGTCTACGTGTGCACCCGCGAATGATACTTGTGCTGCTCTCGTGGTTTTTACTTTGCTCTAGTTCGATCGAGCTCTCAGCACTCGCTGCCGAAAAGACTGAACAGAAAGACGCTGCGTCCTCAAAAGAGAGCTTCAATCTGATCATCCCGTACAAGGATTTAACTGTCGGACAAGGACAGGAAGTCACGATGGATACAGAGGTTGTGAATCGGACTAAAAATCCGGTCGAGGTCAATCTGTCTCTGGAGTCGATCCCCAAGGGTTGGGAAGCGAACTTCAATTCGAGGTACCCCAGTTATCCGGTTCGCTCGGTCACGGTTCAGGGAGAAAAATCCACAACCATTGAATTCAAGGGCAAAGTTCCTCAAAACACCAAGCCGGGAAATTACGATGTCAAGGTTGTTGCCAAGGACAGCGAGGGAACAACCTCTTACTCCGACACAATCAACTTCCGTGTAACTTCCGCTAAAGTCGCTACTGGCGGGTTAAGACTCACCAGTCAGTATCCGGTTCTGACAGCGCCTTCCGGGCAAACTCTTAAGTTCACGATCGATCTGAAAAACGAAACCAACAAACCGTTGCCGGTGTCACTGACGGCGCAGACACCGCCCGGCTGGGCAGTTCGTTTTAAGCCACAGTTTGGTGATACACAATATTCGTCAATCCTTTTGAAAGAAAATGGTTCCGAAACCGTTGCTGTTGAGATCGACACGCCCGCCAATGCTGATGCTAAAGAGCAGCCGGTGACGATTGTGGCTCGATCAGGAGCTTTCGAAGCCAGTGCGGATTTGAAGGTAAATCTTAAAGGAACCCAAGACCTTAAAATGGGCTCCTTGGCCGGCACTCTCAACACTTCAGTGACGGCCGGCAATCGCACCCCAGTTGATTTCGTGGTTGCCAATGCTGGTACGGCGCCGATTCGCAACCTTAATTTCATCAGCAAGAAACCCAGTGACAAGTGGACGGTAGAATTCAGACCGGACAAACTCGATGCTTTGAACCCAGGCGAAGTCCGCGAGATAAAAATGGATATCCTGGCGCCGGAGCGAACCATTGCCGGCGACTACTTGATGACCTTGACGGCGAACTCTCCTGAGGTTAACCGCTCCGTGGAGTTTCGGGTGACGGTCTCAACCCCGACTCTCTGGGGCTGGGTGGGGTTTGGAATCGTTGCATTGGTAGTTCTTGGGCTGGTGATCGTGTTTTTTCGTTTGGGACGGCGATGAGCGCAGTCGTCGACACGAAGAATTTGACCAAGCGATACCGTGAAAAGCTTGCCGTCAATTCGCTAACTCTTTCGGTTCAACAGGGAGAAATCTTCGGCTTCCTGGGTCCTAACGGTGCCGGCAAGACAACCACGATCCTGATGCTGTTAGGACTCACCGAACCAACTTCAGGACAATTATCGGTGTGCGGGTATAACCCCACACATGAACCTCTAGAGGTTAAAAAGCGAGTCGGATACCTGCCGGAAAATCCAGGGTTCTATGATGACATAAGCGCCAAAGAAAACCTTCTCTATATGGCGCGCCTGAATCGCATTCCGGAAAAGGAAGCGCAACGCCGAACCGCCGAAGTGTTGGAGCAGGTCGGCCTGAGTGAAGACGGCCAACGGTTGGTTCGCGAATTTTCCCGCGGAATGAAGCAAAGGCTGGGCATTGCCGAAGTTCTGGTTAAAAATCCGATAGCGATCATTTTGGACGAGCCGACGTTGGGAATCGACCCTGATGGAGCTATCCGGATTCTTCAACTGATCAAGAATCTCAATCGGGATCACAACTTGACTGTCATGCTTTCATCGCACCAGTTGCAGCAAGTGCAGCAAATTTGTAATCGAGTAGGTATCATCGTCAAAGGTCGCCTCATCGTACAAGGGGAGATGGATGAGCTCGG
>JAICEJ010000166.1 GCA_025924215.1 Candidatus Binatia bacterium | reverse complement strand
TTCGTTGCTGCGCTGTAATGACATCAGTTACAGCGGCCTGATCTGCACTCTGCGCCATTTAATCGCGCCGCCGGGGCTCCCTTTTTCGCGGTTGCCAAACTGAAGCGAGATCGGACCTTCCGTGAACTGGCCGTGCTGAGCATCGGCAGTTTTGCTGCCGTTTAGCATAACCGTAAGATTCGAGCCTTTGGCAGTTATCTCCAGAGTATTCCATTTGCCGCCCGCCTTCGGTATCGGCGATACCTTTGCGACATTAACAATAGCTCCGGTGCTGTACTCCTGTTCCGGCCGCTGGTCATAGATATTCGCTTCGTACGCTGTCTTGGAGCCGATTTCTTTAGGATCGGAAATTCGAAAAAAGATGCCGCTGTTGGTTGTGTGATCCGCCCAGAACTCAGCGCGGATCTGGAAGTCTTTGTAAGAGTTTTTCGAAAGCAGATGGCCTCCCTTTCCTTTGTCGGCCACGATGGCGCCATCCTCGGCCCGCCAGTTGGCGTCGCCGATCCGGTTCCAGTTGTCCAGGGTCTTTGGGTTCGAGCCGTCGAGAAGCGTGATCCAACCTGTGTCTCCTCGACTAGACATCTCCGATGAGCACCCCATAACCGTGAGTCCAATCACGAGCAGTAGCTCCAGAGTAATCGCACGCATACTTTTCATTGCTATCGCTCCTTTCGTATTGATTGAAAATTTTTCCTCCGACACAGTGGCAAGTCCTTCGCAAAAGATTTTTACCGTTCCAGCTTGAAGAGTGTTCTCACGAAATCTTTGACGGCAATCCGCGCTGCGCTCGCCGCTGCCTCGTTGTAGCCGGTGTGCGGGTCGGTTTGAATGCACGGATCCTTCCAGGAGAAGCGCTCGCCCCGATTCGGCGTGGACCATCGTGCCGAGCGGCTCTTCCTTGAGCTTGCATCCTCGGAAGCTTTGCGACCCCTTCGAGATCGTCGGAAGCTTATTGCCGAGCGGATTATCAAAGCTGTGATGCGCGTCCGGGTACTCGGTCAGCACGGCATCGCGCCCGGCAGCGCGCAATCGTTCAAAATAAGTCCGGCATGGCGCCACGGGCGTGTAGTCGTCGGCAGCGCCGTGGAACTGGCGTATAGGCGCGGTGCCCACGTCGGTGTCGCCGATATAGCTAGCAGAGCAGCCGGCATAAAAGGGAATGTGGGCGACGAAAGCAACCCGCGGGTTCCACATCTGCTGAAATCTTTTCATGCTCGAATAGAGTGCCGAGACACCACCCAGTGAAAACCCCATGATTGCAATCCGCGCCGGATCGATTCGCGAATGATTCGCCAGCACGTTGAAGGCGCGATAGGCGTCGAGAATGACGTTATACGAATTGAACTGCCCAAGATTGGTCGAGGTACGAACCAGGCCGCGACCGGAGAAACTGTCCACCAAAATGTCGCGATCCCGATCTCGTTGAAAGTTTTTGCCCAGAGTTCGTCGCGTGCATTGGAGCCGGACGAGCCATGTTGCAGGATGACTGCCGGCAACCGGCCGCTCGCCACTTGTGGAAAGCGCAGATGGCTCGCGATGGTCACCGGTTTGCCATCTTGGTCTCCGGTCAAGAACTGCCGCACTGAAACAGTGAGCGTCTGAATGGGATGTACTTCAGTCCGTGCGGCCAGATCTCTCACGGTCGGCTCGGCAACAGCCGCTTTAACCCACAGAAGGCTAAGAACCAGACAAGCTGCTCTCAATGCGTGTGTCATGGGCCCTCCGATCACGCCGCATGATCTGACTCAGTGCGGAGAGTAGCCACCATGGAAATCTCATGTCAACTGACTTTTTAAACGCGCGGATCGCGCGCGAGCGGTTCGGCGGTCCTGTATGAGCGTTGCGGAGAGCGACCGGAACCGAAATTGCTTCGACAAAAGGGCTGATCGCCATTGCCCTATTGTCGTCAGCATCGACGCCCCGACTAGATTGCAACGCAAGTCGGTTGGAGTCAGCGTACCTGGACGCATCAATGCTCGAGATGAAACTGAACACGACAGCGACTGTTGATGCGGTCGGACTTGACCCGATCAACGTAGTTCCTTATTAGAAAACCCGCCAGCTTCGCGACCGCACGCTCATTCTCCAATAGGTCCTCGGCCGTAGGCCGCTGTCTGGGAAATTCCATAGGCTCGCCATCGTAGCGCATATCGATGTCGAGATTGAACTCATCAAAGCTGACTTCAGCGTCGATCTTGCCGGCGCTTAGCTCCAACGCCCTTGCGGCTTCGACAAATTCGTTCATCGCGGACTTGGCGCGATCGATGACTTCCCTTCTCGCACCCCAGACTCCTCCCTGATTCTCCATGAATAAAAATATTTGCTCTGAAGAATCCGCATGTGGATCGATTTTCAGCTGCGCACGGTGCGCGATGCCGATACGAAACAAGAGATTCAAGAGCAATGCCGACAAGGTGGCCAGCGACAGCGAGGAGCCAAAAACGGGCAAAAACATGGTGTGAACGGTGTGGTAGACCCCAGGCAACATGTCCACGCTTAGGCCCAGAATAATCGAGACTCCGACCACGAATGTCTTACGGGCATCCATCATACGCGAGGTGAGAATCTGAAGTCCGGCAACAATCATGAAGCTAGCCGCGAAAAACAGAAGAGCCCCGACCACCGGACTCGGCATGATCGCAAACAATACCGTCAGCTTAGGCACGAAGGCCAAAACAATAAGAATTCCGCCGCAAACAAAACCAATTAGGCGGCTCGTTGCACCGGTCGCGATGGACAGACCGACGTTGGCACTGGAGGTCGACTGTCCCATGGTTCCTACTCCTCCAGACAAGATCACACCGCAAGCATCCGCAAGGAGGCCGCCACTGATAGACTGCATATCCGGCCTCTTCCACTCGGCGTCGTTCACTTTCTGACATGTCGTCAAATCACCCACGGCTTTAAGTGATGACGCCAATGCCGTCACCAGAAAGGGGATCAGCAACGCGCCGCTAAAGGACCAGCTCTCTCCGGGAAAAGACGGCAGAGCGAGAAGAGAGGCCTGCTCTAAACGGCGTAGATGTTCATCGGTCACTAGACCACTCGCATAAGCGCAGATCGAGCCAGCAGCGATCCCGATCAAAACACCATACAACCGCAGCCTCGAGGAACCCCAGACGGTCACGCCAACCATGACGGCGAAAGTAATGGAAGCGATACTCACCGAGAGCGGATCAATAACCGCGCGTGAATCTTCGAATCCTAAAAACCTAGAAACCGCTACCGGAATAAGCGCGAGACCGACCATCATCACGATCGTGCCGGTGACTTCGGCGGGGAAAAAGGGACGGAGACGACCCATGAGACGAGAGAGCACCACGCCGAAAAGACCGCTCACCAGAGTCATTCCCGCCAGCAACGGCAGGCCGCCCGTCTTGACCGCCAGAATAGAGGCCGGAATATACACGGGGTGCACCTGCTGAAGACAGAAAAATCCAGATCCTATAGGGCCATGACGTAGCGTTTGCAGGATGGTCGCAATCCCCATGACGATCATCGACGCGTGGATCATCCGTTCCGCCTGCCCGGCAAGGATGCCGGTCTCCTGCACGAGGATCACGGGGTAAACGAAGGCACTGGACAAGGCGAGGATATGCTGCAGCCCGAGCAAAAGAGAGGTTGTTACGGGAGGAATCTCTTCGAGTCCATAAATTAAATTGGCGGGCTTCTTTGCCACTATCCAAGCTCTTGGATTGCGCAGCGGCTATAGCGTGACCCGATGAAATATCCACCTGTAAGGATTTTCAGGTACGGGATCCCTTTGCGCGTGCTCATGCCTTTTTGTTTTGAGTACAAACGCGCCTTATATTTAAGCGCGTAATCAGAGACGAAAAGAGGCACAAGAACGAAGCGGCGCACGATTCCAGATGATGCGATCACTGCGATGGTGCCAGAGTAGATAGGCCTTCGATTGCCTCGTCACGCGAGCCGTAAATGGAAATGATGGACGAGAAGCCGGACAAGTCGAACACCTGCCGAATCTGATCTTGCAGCCCGCACAAGGTAATGTTTCCGTTTGTCGCCTGCAGTCGCTTGGCGGCAAGCAGAAAGACCCGCAAGCCCGAGCTGCTGACGTAATCCAACTGAGCAAGGTCGACGACGAGTCGCTGGCCGGCGCCCGAGTCGATCACAGTAACAATTCTATTCTCGAAGGCTTTTGCTGTGGTGGCATCGAGTTTCCCTGACAATGCCAATATGACCGCGTCCGCTTTTCTATCTTCGCTAATGTCCATGATCTAAGACTGCTGCGTCTTCTGCTTAATATCCTACACGACCATGTCTCCAACCTGAGTGCAAGAGCGCGCGCTGCCGTCAACGAGCCGTGCTGGAAACGCTTTTCCACCACGGCGGTAGACGGTGTATTGTAGGGGCTTAACGGAAAGGGGCGATGACGGTTGGACTGATCGCCAGCATCGTCGTCAGCTTGGCCGGCGGTAAATAGGGAAACTTCGTATCACCGCATCGAGCTGCTTACTGGGCTGGAGCACTCTGTCTAGGATTGTATGCCGGACTCGTTTGGCTTGGATCTTGTTGGACCGGAGACTGGCGTGGATCTTGACGTGGTGAGTTCTCGGCCGACTTTGGAATTGGCGGAGACTGGATAAAAGGTTCTGCCTGAAAACTTGCTTCGCGCTTGCCTCCGGTGGTGAACCACCAAATTCCCGCAACGATCAGTGCCACTGCGGCAACCGCCGCGGCAATGAAGCTCATGTTAGGACGCGAACTCGCGCTAATAAATGGCATCGAACTTTGGTTTCGCTGCTCGGGTCTGATCGGTGGCACCGCCGCTTTTTGTGGATTGAATATTCTTTCGATGGCCTCGATCAATCGATCCACGTCTGAATGAAATCTCGAGTCGCTTATCTCGATCGCGTTCCTGCGCGCGAACGGCTGCAGCGGCGCCGGTAAGGCCTGCGCAGAGGGCATCTCGGCGTCGGCCAGAAGAACCGGGATCATAACAGTCTTTTGTTCGAGCCCGGCAAGAATCTCCAATCGTACAAAATCTTCTGGATTGTCCAGTCGAGGGGCGCCGCTTTTGTCGGTCATCTTGATCCACTCTCGTCCGATGAGGACGAGGAGCACGCCCGCTTCCGCCACGCTATGATTGATGGCATCAACGAAATCTTGTCCCGGCTCGATTCTGTCGATGTCCATAAAAACATTATGCTCGCCGTATTTCGCCGAGAGGCGATCATAGATGCGCCCCGCGTAGGCTGCCGTATCTTGGCGTCGGTAGCTTATAAAGATTGATTGCTTAGGCATCAACCGTATTCTGATTATCTTTGGCGAAAGATGTCAACCAAATTTTTATTATTAAGCGTGCGCAGACCATCTCTGCTGAGACGCAACGCGCAGGAGGAATCAGCGGTGAGTCGTGCACGCAGAATTCTCTTTGCGGAGAGAGCGTGCAATCACGCAATCCTGTTAGCGGCTAACTCATGTATCGCGGAGTTCTGGCGTTATTCTAGAGCCGCCTCCGCTTCACATTGTTTTGAGCGCCGGCAGTTTGATGATGAAATCAGGGCTCCCCTCGTGTTGGATGCATTCGAAGCTGCCGCCGAGCCATCCGAGGGTTCTGTTGTAAAGATCGAGCCGGCGCTTGCCGAACGCAGCCGAATCCATCCGTTCGTGGCTTGATAGTCGAATCTCCACCTGGCCCAATGCCACCTGAGTGGCAATGCTGATGTGCTTGACTCCCATTCCGGCCATTCCTTCCATCACGTTGGTCAATATATCGCCGAGCCGGTCCGCTCCGATGTTTGCTTTGGTCTCCTGCGCGGCCGGCGCAAATTCAAACTGGATATCTCGCAATGGCGAGTACATCGCCAGTCGGCGCGTGAGAGCCTGCAGAAACGATTCATCGTCCACCGCTTCCATCAGATCAGCGGATTCCATCAACGTGGTTTCCTTGGTCTGCTTCAGTAGCTCCGTTATGATCTCGTTTACGGCTCCCGGTTGCTCCGTCTGGAAAAATTGCAAGCCGCGCACGAGATTCAAGAAATCTTCTAGCCGCCGCTGGGCCCGATCAACCAAAGAGAGATCGAGGATTTGCCGAACGTTTTCTGCGGACAGAACTTTTTGCAATGATCTGGCGACTTGAACGCCTTTGAGCACTACGGTCCATTCGGGCATCGGGCTGCCGTTGAACGCTTCCGCGACACGGCGAAAGTCCGAGAGGATGCGGTCGATCTGATCGATATCCAAGCTCTCGAGAACCCGGCTGGCCGCGCCGTCCTCCTCCTCGAGCATGGATAGGCAGTAAGACACCGTGTACAGGCGCCCGGAAAAGATCGTAAGCAGCGCCGCCGTTTCTTCCAGCAGTTCATCCGCGTAGATTTTAAGAGCACTAATACGTTCGGCATCCATGAGCGGCACGTCGGTCAGATTGGAAGCTTCGGTCTCCATCAACCGGAGCTTCTCGCGCATGCTTTGCGCCGAAACGCAGTAACCGTGTCCGGGGCAACACGCGGTGATCTCGGGTATTTCCAGGAGCCAATCGACGTTGCGGAGTGTTTGCAAAAGATCTGCGTGGTTCCAGCCGTCGAGGCCGCACACTCCAGGGTTGGCGGCGAACGGCAAATCACCAAGCATCAGCAACGATCCGATTCTTAACGATATGCTGCACGCCGAATGTCCGGGTGTGTGATAAATCTCAAGGCGATTTCCGGCGCCGAGAGAAAGCCATTGTCGTTGCAGCATTGCGCCATGGGGCAGCACCATCGGCTCAGTGTAAAGCTCGAATCGTCGGCCGCCGGACAATTCCAGCGCGGCCGGTTCAGACGCCGGGCTGGAAGCGAATAGAATTCCGTCGAATCGCGCCGTGCATATTTCAGGGTCCCATGGATAGAGATAAGCGGTAGTCAGGTTGCGGTCGCGGTGTTTGAGAGCCTCAACTCCCGACTTGTGCGCGAAGCGCTTGACTTCCGTACCTGTGGGAAGTTCAAGACCCGCCTCCTGTGAGTGGTCTTGATGGCAATGGGTAAGAAATACGAGGACCGCGCGCTGTGACACTGTCAGGGCGTCGGTTAGAATTCGGCTTATCTGCCGCGTCTGCTCGGAGCTTGCGCCGGGATCGACGACCACCAGCGCCTCGGGAGCGGAAAAAATGTAGCAATTCGATGAAACGCAATTGGCCTTAGGTATGATCGGAAAGATGTCGACGGACGGAGTGCCAGAAACTTTCTGCCAAACGTTGGCTTCTATCTTCATACTATCTCGCGCGCGCCGCAGGCCCTGGCCGCGCCTATGGCATCAAGGGCTGACGTCGATGAACGTCGCAAAGCCGGTGAGATTCAATACGTTCTTAATGGGCAGCGGAACATTAATAAGTTTCAGGCGCTCGCTGCGTTTTTGCAGCGCCTTTGCCGCCATCAGCAAAGCGCGCAGGCCCGCGCTGCTCAAATACGAAACTTTCGCCAGATCGAGCTCCACGCCTCCGGTGGAAGTCTCAGTCGCGCGCAACAAGGCCTGTTGTAGCTCCGGAGCCGTATTACTATCCACGGCGCCAACGACGGATAGAACCGTCGTCGATTGCGACTGCTGCTCGGTGATTTCCAGTTCCTTCATATCGCGACCCCTTTTGATTATGGAACTTGGCTTCTTGAAGGATAGATTTGCTAAATTTAACTGCTATGGCGCTTGATCTTCAGTTCTTCTCTCCTCTTTCAGTGTTCCAAAGTATACTAGGGCGAGAAGGGTGATATCGTCCCATTGTGGCGCTCCACCGGCATACTGCCTTACGTCGTTGACCAAATCGCCGATGATTTGTCGCGGAGAAGAACAACGATTGCTCGCCAGGAATCCCGCGAGCCGCCGGTCCGAGTACGGTCTCTCGTTTGGGTCCATTGCCTCGGTCACCCCATCGGTGTAAAGCAGCAGGGCTTCGCCAGGCCCGAGAACCATCCGCCCCGACGCATAGGGACTTTGCTCCACCAGTCCCAGAGCCCTACCGCCGAAATTTACCAACGGACTCACGCCGCCGTGATGGAGGTGATAAGGCAGGCTGTGCCCACCGTTACTATAATCGACCTGACCGGTGCGGATATTCAAGATAGCGCAAAAAAGAGTGACGAACATGCAGGACTCGTTATCGCCACAGATCTCGGCATTCAAGCGCGCGAGGATTTCACCGGGAGTGCCACCGCTGCCGGCGGTCGCTCTGAACAGCGTCTTGGTCACGGCCATAAAGAGAGACGCGGGCACTCCTTTGCCGGAGACATCGCCGATAGCAAAGCATAGATGATCGTCATCGATAAAGAAAAAATCGTAGAAGTCTCCTCCCACTTCTTTCGCCGGTGCAATCGCGGCGAAAATGTCGAATTCGTGGCGCTCTGGGAAGGGAGGAAAAATCTTGGGCAGCATACTCATTTGAATGTCGTGCGCGAGCTTTAGCGCCTCCTCCATTCGCTCCTTCTCGACATAGGCTTCGATCAAGCGGGCCCGCTCCAGCGCTACTGTGATATGAGCACTTAACCCGCCCAGAAGCGACTCATCGCTTTCATTAAACACTTCTTGGTCTTTCTTGTTCAGCACCTGAATGACGCCGATCAGCCTATCCCCGTTGCCGATCAGAGGCATACAGAGAATGCAACGCGTGCGGTAGCCGGTCTCCTTGTCGAACTTTGGATAAAACCTGGCGTCGGCGTAGGTGTCAGGACTGTTAATCGGTGTACGGGTCTTGGCCACAGTTCCGGCGATGCCAACCCCGAGCGGAACTCGAATTTCCTTTATTTCAAGCCTTTGCGTAGTCTTGCTCCAAAGCTCGTTACGAGATTCGTCATAGAGGAAGAGTGAGGCGCGATCCGCGTCCAAGACTTCGGCGGCTTCCTGCACAATCACTTGCAACAGATCATCCAATCTAATTTCAGTGGCCAACGCTTTCGAAACCCTCAAAAAAGCGTTGAGGTTTCGCGCCTGACGTTGGCTATCGCTGAATGTCATTGTGCTTCAGTTTCCCGGAGTAATAGCGCGGCAACTTTTCTGTCTGCGCCAATTTCCATGATCTAAGGCTCCTCTGTCTTCTTTTTATCGGAAATCAGCCGCATAGCTGAAGCGATGAGGATTAAACTAAACCCGAATAATAGCCTTCGAATTACCGTCCACATCTTGACAGCGTCCAATCGAGAGTGCAGATCTCAACCCGTCTCTGTTTGGGACTGGTAGCGGAATTCAAACTCTTCGGTGATAATTCGTTCACGCGGTGCGCCGAGCGTGCGGAACTGTCGAGCGATGTCGGAAATGAACCTGACCTGTCGCCACAACATCACTGCATAGCCTTCCAAAGGCGCGATCTCAGCCGCGACGTGTGCAGCGGTGATTCTCCCCGGCTACCCGTTAGCCACAATGTATAATCTATATACGATTCCGCTTCCAAATAACTCTCGCGAAT
>JAICEJ010000165.1 GCA_025924215.1 Candidatus Binatia bacterium | reverse complement strand
TATGCGAACGTATAATCCTCGCGTTGGCGAAGTGAACGCGACTGATCTTGTGGATGACAGCGTGGTTAGGGGTCTGATCGACAATGGATTCGTCGAAAAAATATTTCATAGCTATGGGCTGAAGTACTAAAGAGAAATCTCCGGATGTGTCGTTGGGAACTCGAACCACTGCCTCGGGCATCGACGGTCCCTGATAGAGTTCCTCTAAAAATCAAAAAGTGAAAGAAGGATCACAAACATGAACGCATTTCCAATCATAGATGCCGATGGGCATGTCACCGAAACGTTGGGTAGCCTCAAGAAGTACCTGAAAGAAGAGTATCGCAGTCGACCCCTGATGACGTCTGAGGCATGGGATCGGTCTTTCAGTGGTACGTTAGGTAAGCGCAATGAAGACCCGAAAGTACAATTGGCAGATATGGACCTGGATGGAATCGATATCCAGGTAGTCTTTCCGACTCATCTTTCACTCAATGCCGAACGAGAAACAGATGTGGCGACCGATATTGCCCGCGCCTACAATGATTGGCTTGCGGCGTTCTGCGCTCATGATCCAGATCGGCTCAAGGGCGTGGCAATGGTTGCCTTACAGGATATCAACGCCGCAATTCGAGAGGTACGGCGCGCCACTGAGGAGCTCGGATTGGTTGGCGTCATGATGCCGACAAATGTGCGAGACCAGGACATCGGCAAACGCGAGTTTTGGCCATTTTACGAAGCGGTGGAACAACTCGGCATCGGATTAGCGTTACATGGCGGCATCCGCGCAGCCGAGCGCATGACCGGCCGTTTCGATAGCTTCATATCCGTGCACAGTTTAGCTTTTCCGTTCGAATGCATGGCGGCGATTACCGGCCTTATCTTTGCTGGTGTGCCTGAAAAATTTCCCAAGCTTCGTATTGCTGCCCTTGAGGCTTGCTGCGGATGGGTTCCTTTTCTGATGGACCGTCTGGACGAAGAGTTTGAGAAGCGGTCCAAGGAAGCGCCGCTATTGAAACGAAAGCCGAGCGAATATATGGCCGGCGAAAACTTTTTTTATGCTTTTGAACTGGAGGAATCAACTGTTCCCTATGTCATCGAGCGAATAGGCCCGGAAAAGCTCCTTTACTCGTCTGACTATCCACACTGGGATACTTCCTGGCCGAATACGGTGAAAATGTTTCAGGAGCGCCAAGATATCTCAGATGAGCATAAACGTCAGATCGCATGGGAAAATCCGCAACGGTTTTACGGTTTCAAAGCAGTTGTTAACGGACTTTAGCGACGTCCAATCCATAGCCGATGTTCTGCCAGATACATCCCCGTGAACGATCAAACCGCCAACATCAGGATTGGGATGGAATAGCCCGCCCGATCAGTGAAGGGATCTGATGAAACTGGGCGAGATGAGATATCGATAGTTTGGGCTGCGCAATGTCTTTGACATTCTTGTCCGCGATCGCGGATCTCGGAGGCGGCGATGATCTATAAAATGGCTCATCGGATAGGCATTAGTCTCGCTCTTTTGCTTTCCTCTACGCTGCCCCTTCAGGCCAAGGACATCGTGATCGCCACATCGTCGATGACCCTCACCAGCATTCCCTATCTTGTCGCCATTGAGAAAAAGTTTTTCGAGAAGGAGGGGCTCACTGCGCAGTATGTCGTGATGCGTTCGGACCTTGCCGTGAATGGTTTGATTACCGGCGATGTTGATTACAACCAAAGTGTGTCGAGCGTACTGCGTGCCGGCGCCGCCGGCGCTCCCGTAATAACTGTCGCCGGGATTTACAATCGAACTTTCTTCGATTTAGTTGCCCGGCGCGACATCAAATCGCTTGTCGAACTGAAAGGGAAGACGGTAGGAATCAGCCGTTACGGAGCCTCCACCGAGTATGCGCTGCGATTCGGGCTCAAGGCCAACGGCATAGACCCCGATAAGGAGATCAAGATTTTAGCAGTGGGTGGAGACGCCGCCAGAATAGCGGGACTTCAGAATGCGACCCTGGCGGCCATCGTGTCCCAGGTGCCGGCCAATTTCTTTGCCCATAAAGCCGGCGGGCATACGCTTCTGTCTTTGGGCGAGTATCTCGACACCCTTCTTGCTGGTGTGGGTGTCAGTCGAAAAAAAGGGGAACAAAATCGCGACGAGGTAAAACGAGTTGTTCGTGCGCTCTTTCGCTCCTTGGACTTCATGCACGCGCAGCCGGCTGACACGAAAAGCCTCATCGGAAAAAGACTCGGCGCATCCGAGACAGCGATTGTCGATCACATCTATACTCTTGTGACGAAGTACGCCGCCCGAACCGGCATCCCCTCGCAAAAAGCTATTGAAAACACGCTTTTGGGGACGCCCTTCGAAGGCAAACTGACGAATTTCGAGAAGCTATTCGATTTCTCTGTCGCCCGCGAAGTCGCAGAAGGAAAATAGATCATATCGAATGCTCGCCAACTTTCGGTGTAAGGAGAAAAAAGCGTATGAGCAGCGAGAGTTCAAAACCGCAAAGGCAAGAGATTCTGAAGGAACTGAAATCATCCCTAAAGGAAACGGATCTTGTGGTGGCCGCCCTGGCGGGCACGACGGCGGATAGCTATCAGATAATTGATCGTCCTGGAAATCTCTATTTGGTCGGTATGGGTATGGTGAGTCAGGTAGCATTCGGTCTGGCGACGGCGTTGCCGAATTGTAGGGTGTTCGCGCTGGACACCGATGGCAGCATGTTATTGGCCCCGAGCATACTGCCGGTGATTGGCAGCTATAAGCCAAAGAATCTGTATATGATCGTGTTTGACAACGAACAGCTATTCGGTAGCCGTGGCGGGCCGAAAAGCCAGACCGCAACTGGCACCGATATCGCCGCCATCGCGAAAGCCTCGGCAATCGAAAACGTTCGGACGCTTCGCAACCAGGATTCATTGGGTGCCGAGGTCGCGCGATTCCTGTCTGTCCAAGGGCCGTCCGTTATGGTTGCCAAGATTCAAGCGCTGGGACGAGGGGCAGGACCGAAAATGGATGGGCAGGAGAACAAGTATAAATTGATTCGTCATATAGAAAAAATTGCCAATATTGAAATCCTCGGTGCGCCGAAACCATAGATAAAACTCCATAAACTGGCCTTTGACCACCTTGAGGAGAACCCGATATGAAAGCTGAAGCAGCTAAAGCGGCCCACGATGCCATCATCAAAGCTGGTATTAATTTCGTAGCCTGTTTACCGGACTCCGCGTTTCAAGAGCTTTACCTGCCCTTGTCGGATGATCCGAGAGTAACTTACAGGCAAGTCGCCAGTGAAAACGATGGTGTCGGGGTATGCATGGGCGCATGGCTGGGCGGTCTCAAGCCCGCGTTGCTCGTCGAAAACACCGGCTTTACATTGGGCACGTACGCGCTGCTGCGCGGCCCGATAGCTTTTGGTATTCCAATCATACTCTTGATCAGTCATCGCGGCGAGCTCGGTGACGAGCGCTGGTTTTCCGTGCCGTTCGGTTGGGGCACGAAACCTTTACTCGATAGTATGCGCATCACCCATCGTTCCGTTGAGAAGACCGAAGATGTGCAGGAAGCGATCCTGAGCGCTGCCAAGTCCATGAATTCGCTTCAGGCACCGGTGGCGGTCCTGTTTGCCGGCACGCTTCTGTTTTGAAGATTTTGAGCCATGATCACTGAAAGACCAGAGACATGAAATTTGCCTTGCTGCTGCTATGTATTCTCTGCTTTCCAATTCAAGGGATGGCTGCCGACACGATCAGGATCGCGTATCCCTCTACCAGCTTCACAACTGTGCCGATTGTGGCTGCGATAAAGCACGGCCATTTTAAACAGGAGGGAATACGGGCCGAGCTGATCTTCATGCGGCCCAACATCAGCATTACCGCTCTGGTTAACGGGCAAGTAGAATTTGCTACGGTTCATGGTTCTGTGGTTAGAGCCGCGGCGCGAGGTCTGCCGGTAAAAAGCCTTATGGTGATTGCCGACCGGCCGGCGTATTTCTTGGTCACAAAAGCGATGGTGAAATCCATCCCGGCATTGAAAGGCAAAACAATCGGCATTGCCTCTCTGGGAGGTTCCGTTCACTTGATGACGAAGGAGCTTTTCGCCCAGAGCGGTCTCGATCCGGACAGAGATGTCTCTATGGTGGTAACTGGTGACCATAACACGAGCATTCTGGCAATGCAGGCAGGCAACGTGGACGCCGTCGTCATCGCTGTGCCCTGGCAAACAGTTGCCGCGAAGGCCGGCTTTCACAACCTCACTTATTTGGGCGATGCTCTGAGATTGCCGATGGCCGGACTTGGCGCCGCTGATGAGAGTATGAAAAAACGGCCGGATCTTTTGAAGCGGGCTGTTAAGTCAACACTTCGGGCGATCGATTTTGTTCGGGATCGAAGTAACAAAAGTGAAGTGCTCGCATTGATGGGAGACTGGTTCAAGATCAGTGACGATCTCGCGCAGAACGCCTATGACCAGATGGTCCAAGCCTATCCAGCCAACGGCATGGTCTCAGACCAAGCTTTGGAAAAGGATCTCGAAGTCGCGAGGCAAACTGGAGCTATAAAGGGTCGCGTTCCGCTATCTCGCGTCGTTGACTTTCAATTCGTCAGAGAAGCCCGTCAGGAATTATCTGGTGAGAAACCATAAACGTTATGCCGTCAGGGCTTGCCGCATTACACGAGGTTAGGCCGAGGATCAAGATTCGTGGCGAAAGATAACGAACATCACGGACGCGTAGCAGTGATCACCGGGGGAAGCGGCGGCATCGGCACCGGGATAGGGCGGCGTTTGCAATCCGAGGGAGTAACCGTGCACGTGCTAGACCTGAGTGACGATCTACCCGCCGATCCCGGAACCGCCGGAGCCATACATTTTCACTCGGTGGATATCGGTAACGAGGTTCAAGTCGACAGTGCCTTCGACAGCATTCAGTCGGTCTCTAAGAGGCTGGATTACCTGGTTTGCTGCGCGGCAATCTTTCGACCGCAGCCCTTCCTCGAACTCGAACCAGAGAACTGGCAGCAAACTCTACAAACCAACCTTACGGGTTCGTTTCTCTGTTGCCGGGCGGCGCTTCGCTGCATGCGCCCCAGAAAATTCGGTCGCATCGTATTATTCTCTTCAATGATTGCGAGAACCGGGAGCGTCAAGGGGGCGCACTACGCGGCGTCAAAGGGGGGCATACTAGGTCTTGCGCGAACCGTAGCGATAGAGGCGGCGGCCGACAACATCCGGGTGAACACAATCTCTCCAGGAATCACCGATACACCACAACCACGCGCTTTTTTATCAGATGCCGACTTGACGCAGAGACGATCGCGCATTCCACTGGGACGAATCGGGGCCGTCGAGGATATGGTTGAGGCTTGCATGTTTCTCCTGAGCGAACAGAGTTCCTACCTTATTGGACAGGATCTGCGTGTTAATGGGGGAGCATCTCTGTGGTGAGTCAGACAGACAGCCGGGTCACTATTATCACCGGCGCGGGCAGTGGCATCGGCAAAGCAACCGCGTTGAGGTTGGCACATGCTGGGGGCATCATTTGCGCCTGTGACATCAATGAAGAGGGGCTCAGGGAAACAGCAAAAACGATCCAATCGAACGGGCGTACGTGCTTTATTGGCCTGATTGATGTCCGCGACCGCGAGTCTGTCGAACGCTGGTGTTCAGAAGTTGCCGACAGGTTCGGAAAAATTGACTGCCTTTTCAGCAATGCTGGACTGAATGCACGGTCAGCTTTTGATGAGATGACTCTTACGCAATGGAATCTAGTTATAGACACTCACGTTACCGGCGCATTTAATTTCTGCCAGCCCGTTTTACGTCAGATGAGTGAGCGCAGGAGTGGCGCGATCGTTATAACATCTTCCGATTTCGCCGTAGTCGGTGTCCCTAATGCAGCGAATTATTGCGCGGCCAAGACGGCGCTCTATTCGCTAACAAAATCTCTCGCGATCGAGTTCGCACCCTATGGAATTCGAGTAAACGCGATTGGTCCGGGTCCCATTGATACACCGTTGCTTCGCTCCGGCCGCACACAGGAACAGTATGAAAGCGCTCGTCGTAATTTTGAGAGCCGGCTGCCGATCAAGCGCCTCGGGCAGCCGGAAGAAGTTGCTGCCGTCGTTGAATTTCTGCTGAGTTCTGGCGCCGCCTACATCACCGGGCAACTTGTTCAGCCGAATGGCGGTCAAGTTATCTGGTAAGACTTGTCTTCAAGATTTGCTTAGATCCTTGACAGAAGAAGCAGTTGGTTGCTAGGGGATTGTTAAACGAATCAAGCAGAATCTGAGAGAGGAACCGGTTTATGATGTCATATCCTTACGACGATGGGCGATTGATACTGGCGTTACAGATCGATCATTCCCGGGTCGCGGGATATCTCGCCGCGCACTGGGGTAACAAGGAATTTGCCAAGCCGGAACCTTACGCGTCCGTGGTTCTAGCGGCGCAGGAACACGATATCGGTTGGTGGGAATGGGAAATGTGCCCATCGACTCTGAATGACAAGGGTTATCCGCTTGATTATCACGATGGGAGCCTTAAATATCTGGGGCAGCTTCGGCTCGACTTTTATAAGAATGCAGTAGACCGTGTCCGTCAACGCGATAGTTATGCAGCTATGTTAATGGCGATGCATGGCGTCGCGCTCATGAACGGCGGCTACGGCAAATACGCTTATCCTCCTGACCGTACCTCGGACCCGCGGGTGAAGGCTTACGTCGAACATCAGGAAGAACTGCGGCTCAAGTTGCTCGATGATCTGCGCAAATCGGATCAGTTCAAGGCTTTCAGCTCTGAGGATCAGGTGTGGACCAATTACGAATACATGGAGGTGTTCGACCAGCTGGCGCAATTCCTATGTAATCGTTATCCATTGACCAGTGAGGCGCGCAAGCTTGGGCCGACTAAAACGCTAAATGATGTGGACGTACCGTTAAGACCGGACACGAGGCCGGTAAAAGTAAGTCTCGATACCATTGCCGCTAATCGCGCACTTGTTAAACCATATCCTTTCGACCTCGATCCTTTAAGTGTTTCTTTTCCGGCGCGGCTAATACCCAATCGCGCCTATAAGAATCCGGAAGATTTTCTTGAGGAATTCTACCGCGCAGAGCGTCTTACGATCACGCATACCTTAGCGTCCGCATAATTGCTTCTATATTCATACAGAGACAACCATGAAGCCAGCTTCATTCGACTATTATTCTCCGGAATCACTAACGGAGGCTTTACAGCTACTGGAGCAGCACCGCGATGCGGCAAGGCCGCTTGCTGGTGGACAAAGCCTGGTTCCGATGATGAATTTTCGTTTGGCTCGCCCGGCGCTTTTGATCGATTTGAATAATCTTCGTGAATTGAGTTTCCTCGACGTTGTAGATGGCGAATTGCGTATCGGTGCCATGACCAGACAGCGTGCGTTGGAGCGATCGGCGGTGGTGGCCGCGGGTTGGCCACTCTTGCAAGAAGCAGCTCGGCACATCGGCCACATCCACATCCGTAATCGCGGCACCATAGGGGGAAGTATCGCTCACGCTTATCCGTCCGCGGAACTCCCTCTGGCAATGATTGCGCTGGACGCATCCTTCCTGTTGCGTAGCACGCAGGGAGAAAGAATTGTTCCCGCCAGGGATTTTTTCGTCGATGTAATGACAACCATCCTGGAGCCGAGCGAGCTTTTAGTCGAGATACGCGTGCCTCAGGCAGAATCACGAACTGGTTGGGGGTTTCAGGAAGTCAGTAGACGCCACGGAGATTTTGCCTTAGCAGCCGTGGCGAGCATAATCTCGCTTCGGAAGGATCGGAGCATAGACAAAGTAAGATTAGTTTTTACCGGTGCAAAACCCCACCTCTCGAAGAAGACAGATTCTCTCATAGGACAAAAGCCCGATGGGACAATGTTTTCGGATATCGCCGCTACATCCGCGGCGGAACTCGAAACGGAATCCGATATTCACGCAAGCTCTGAATATAGACGGGAAGTAAGTCAGGTGCTGGCGCGCCGCGTTTTGGAAGAGGCGACAGCTCGGACCGCAATTTAAATGTAACACCTGGAACGGAAGCGGAAGAGAAGCAAAAATGAGCAAGCGTGAAATCAACGTTACTATCAACGGCCGTCAGTACCGAGGCGATGTGGAGCCTCGAAAACTTCTGACTGATTTCCTACGGGACGATCTTGGTCTTACCGGCACCCATGTCGGCTGCGAACACGGCGTTTGCGGGGCATGCACTGTACTTTTGGATAATCAACCAGTGCGCGGCTGTCTGATGTTCGCAGTGCAAGTAAACGGCGCCGAATTGAAGACAATCGAGGGGTTGGCTCCCACTCCGACCGCGCTCCATCCGCTGCAGGAAAAATTTTGGGAGCATCACGGCCTGCAGTGCGGTTTTTGCACTCCGGGGATTTTGCTGACCGCGGTAGCGCTCCTACAAGAGATCCCTAACCCTAGCGAAGACGACATCCGAGAATGGATCAGCGGAAACTTGTGTCGCTGCACCGGTTACTACAACATTATCAAATCCATTCAGGAAGCAGCGAAGACCTTAAATACGAGCAAGTCAAATCTATAGCTGCGCTTTTCTGTTCTCTTTCCGTTTCAGTTAGACAACACTGGTACTTTGATCTAATGCCGATTTCCAAGGGCATTCCGAGTTAAGAGAGTTACAGCTTGTGGCTTACATTGGTTCAAGAGTTAAACGCAAGGAAGATTTAAGGCTACTTCGCGGCATCGGTAAATACGTTGCCGATGTTCATCGTGTAGGCATGACGCATGCGACAATTCTTCGCAGCGCGCACGCGCATGCGCGGATCGTCAAAATAGACGCGGCTGCTGCCCTGAAGTGGCCTGGAGTCGTCGGTGTGCTTACCGCAAGTGACATGGCCGGAGTGAAAAGCATTCCAATGCGGACTGGCATAATTCCAGGAATGGAGCGCTCGCAGCAATTTCCCATAGCAGCAACCAAAGTGCGTTATGTAGGGGATCCGATAGCCGTCGTGGTGGCGGAAAATCGTTACATCGCCGAAGATGCCATGGAGCTTATCGACGTGGAGTACGAGGCGTTGCCTGCGGTGACCGACGCCCGGAGCAGCATGCAGGCAGAAGCACCCCGCCTTCATGAGGGCGTGCCAAACAACATTCCCGCGAATTTCCAGGTCGATGTCGGCGACGTCGATAGCGCGTTCGCTAAGTGTGACCTCATCATCGAAGAAGAATTTTCGATCCAACGACATGCGGCTGTGCCGTTGGAAACGCGCGGCTTAGTAGCGGAGTTCGACGAAGGCCGCAGAATCCTCACCATGTGGGGACCGACTAAAATGACGCACGCCAACTGGCGTATTCTCTCCGATCTCATCGGCCTGCCAGAGAGCTGTATCCATTTTATCGAGCCGGAAGTCGGCGGCGGCTTCGGCGCCCGGGGTGAATTCTATCCCGAAGACTTCCT